>JAJRSN010000515.1 GCA_024278715.1 Calditrichota bacterium | reverse complement strand
GATGTAATTTTTAATCAGGCTGCCGACGCCCGCCCAGGCGTGAGTACGCATTGGACGCACATTAATCAAGGCGCTGGCTCTTTTGAAAATAGGATCGCGCAGCACCCCGCGATCCTGAATGGAAATATTTTGTCCGGGAACGCCAATTTCTGTCAGCCGTTGACGGATTGCGCTTTCCAACTCGGGCGGCGTGGGTAATGGGCGCCATTCATTGGATTTTATTCCCACAATATCGTCGGGCGAAATCATTTTTTGCCAGGCAGCTTTTATTTCTTTTTGCCCGGTCAATTGCAAAATTGCCTCATCCAGCATTTTACGCACCACTTCGGCGTTTAGCCGTCCCTGAGCGGTGAACAGGCGCTCATCACGTATTAATATCACGCGCGATTTTTTAACGGCTTGAGTTCGGGAAAACAGGTTTTGATTAAAGCCGAAGGAAAGAGCAGCCGCTGCTCCGGCTTTGAGAAATCTTCTGCGGGAAATTTTTTTTGTCATTTTAAAACCTCCGATTGGTTTTTGAAATTTAAATCGGAAAGTGAATCGAAAAAAGCGAGCGTATCAGCGGGTCTGTTTTTGGCGGATATTCTGCAAAACCGCCTTCATTAGCTCTGAAAGCGGTTCGGGTGAAGCGTTGCCGATCAAAACCAGGTATGTGTTTTCCGGTTTGATGAAAAGCCATTTGTCCCCATGTTTAATGATTGCGGATTTTTTCAGATCGGGAAAAATATTTTCTTTGAGATTTTGCCAGACTTTTTTAGCCTTTTGCGCATCGGGGTAGTGAACAATGAGCAGAGTCGATCCCTCGTCGTATTTTGCCGCCGCGACTTCGGTTTTATCGTCGATTTTTAGAATATTTTCATCCGAAAGACGAATTTGGCTGTTAATCCAAATGTAATGATGAAAGTAGCGGATCGAGGATTCTTTAAGTCCCTTGTCCGGCAGCAATTTAATCAATTGAGGCAGAGACCCGCGTTGTTTTATTCGCGAATCGATAAATTTGCCCAGCTTAAAAACAGCCTGTTTGCTTTCGGGCGTTTCTTCCATGGTGAGAATGGTGACGTAGTATTTTCCTTTCCAGAAATTCAAAAATCCCTGAATGTACTCCGAACCCTGACCGAAGGCGGAATCCGCTTTTCCGCGGGAATGCATAAAAACGCCGAAGGCGTTTGCGGAAGAACCCATATCGAAAATATCCGCTATAATATCGGGAAAATCGGGGCGCGTAAAATTGCGGTGTAAAAGCTTTTGAAAACCGTAAGAAAGATAAAGCTCGGCGCCGCCGTCAATAAATTCGTAAAGATTGTCGCGATTGTAAATTTCATCGGAACCCTGCTGCCTCCAACCGTTGACTGATTCGGGCAACAAACGGGCAAAATCCAAGGAATCGTTGGCAGAAGCCGCCATAAGATTTACCCCCGAAAAAATACTTAAAAATATGATCAGCAATAGTTTCTTTTTCATGATATTACGGTTTTGTTTGGTGGAACAAAGGTAATCCGGCAATGGGAACGCGGGCGCGATAAACGGCATTGGTTTCGTCCTCGGTTACGTACAATGTTTTTAAATCTTTTCCGGCAAATTCCAAATTGGACGGCTTTTTTCCGGGAACGGGAATAGCGGCAATTTGATTTCCGTGAGCGTCAAAAACAATAATCTTTCCGCCGCCGAAATGCGCCACATACACGTTGCCTTTTTTATCCAGAGCAATGCCGTCGGGATCTCCGCCCGGTATGTTCGCAAATACCGTTCGTTCGGTTAACAACCCGTCTTTGGACAGGTGGAATTTCAGCACCCGTTCTTTGGCTGATTCCGCGATGTAAACCCAGCGTCCGTTGGCGGAAATGGCAATGCCGTTGGGAAAGCATAAATGATCGGCAACAAGTTGAACGCTGTCATTTTCCAACTGATAACGGTAAACCTTGCCGTCCGGATTTTGTCGATCGTACGATTTGGGATCGGTAAAATAGAGGCTGCCGTCCGGAGCAAAAGCCAGATCATTGGGTCGGTTAAAGCGTTGCCCTCTGTATCCGTCCGCGACCACTTCGCACTGCCCGGACAAATCGAATCGGATGATGGCTCCCGTTCCGAAATCGCAGGCGTAAAGAAAGCCGTCCCGGTTAAAGGCGAGTCCGTTGCTTTGCCGGAAACAGGATTTTGACGAATCCGCAACGGCAAAGGTATCCACCCCGGTTTTCTGAATATCGGTAATCCATCCGCCGTAGCAGTTGGAAACATAAACATGTTCCTGACCGTCCCAGGCGGGACCTTCGGGAAATTGAAGATTATCCGCCGCTTTTTCGAATTGCAAGTTAAAATCGGGCTGCGCACAGGCGATAAATAAAAGTGAAAAAACAAGCGGAAGAATTTTCATGTTAAGTCCTCTTCTTAATTTGCGTTTAAATTAAACAAGCGGAAAGGAAAATGCTATTTTTTGATGAATAAAATTGCATTTTTGCAAAAAATTTCTATTTTAATACCCACAAAAATAACCGAACGGAAAGGAGATCGACTTGAGTTACGTACCGTCTGATTCACGTTACGATTCGATGCTTTATCGACGTACGGGACGCAGCGGGTTAAAATTACCGGCAGTGTCTCTCGGTTTGTGGCATAATTTCGGCGGAGTGGATGCGCTTGAAAACGCTCGCAAAATACTTCACCGCGCCTTTGATCTGGGAATAACTCATTTCGATCTTGCGAATAATTATGGTCCGCCTCCCGGATCGGCTGAAGAAAATTTCGGGCGAATTTTAAAAGACGATCTGAAATCCTATCGCGATGAACTGATCATTTCGACCAAAGCCGGTTATTACATGTGGCCCGGACCGTACGGAGAGTGGGGATCGCGCAAATATCTGGTGGCGAGTTTGGATCAAAGTTTGAAGCGCATGGGTCTGGATTACGTCGATATTTTTTATCACCACCGTCCCGATCCGGAAACGCCGTTGGAAGAGACCATGGGCGCTTTGGATTACATTGTCCGCAGCGGTCGTGCGCTTTATGTCGGGATTTCATCGTACACGCACGAACAAACCCGAAAAGCGGCAAAAATTTTAAAGGAATTGGGAACGCCCTGCCTGATTCATCAACCAAAGTACAACATGTTCGATCGTTGGATTGAAAACGGATTGCTCAAGGTTCTGAATCAGGAGGGAATCGGCTGTATTGTTTTTTCGCCCTTGGCTCAGGGCATGCTGACCGATAAGTATTTGCGGGATATTCCGCCGGATTCCCGCGCCGCCAAGCCTCACGGATTTTTACAAAAAGACGACCTTACTGCGGAAAGAATCAAAAAAATCCGTAAACTTAATGAAATTGCAGCAGAACGCGGACAATCGTTAGCTCAGATGGCAATTGCCTGGGTGTTGCGCCACCCGGTGATTACTTCGGCTTTGATCGGAGCGAGTAGGGTTGAGCAGGTGGATGACTGTGCGGGCGCGTTGCACAACCTTTCGTTTTCGGACACGGAATTAAAACAAATTGAAAAGATTTTGGAAGAATAGAATGATCGGGAGGAGAGTGTTTTCGATGTTTTTCAGGAATAATTTGAAGTTGAGTCGGTTTGCGATTCTGGCGATCTTATTGCTCACGATCCAGCCGGGAAAGGCACAAAATCGGGCGGTTCCCCTTTTGAAAGCCGGAGATAGAATCATTGGTTTAAAATTGGCGTTGGGTTCGGTTTTTGGCTCCAACGTCGGATTTGTGGTAAACAGCGAATACGGCTTTAAAGACAACGTGTTTAAGATTGAAGGATTGCCGAATAGTTTGGGTATCGGCGGTTCGTTCGGTTATTCTTCCTATTCCGAATTTGTCCCTTTGTGGGGCAATTATTCGTATCAAAATTACCTGCTGCTTGGATCAGCTTTCTGGCACGTCGATTTTTTAACCGGCAAAAGATCGATACCTATTGTGTCGCCAATTTGGGTTTGAATCTCGATGTGACGTCCAAACCGGGCAGCCTGGCGCCGGGCAGAAGCAGCGCTTACGGCGGGATAGTTTTCGGACTCGCCCTGGGCGGGAGGTATTACTTCACACCCCAATTGGCTGCCGGGTTAGAGATCGGATTTGGAATGGGAAATTTGCGCCTGGGAGTAGATTACAAATTTTAACATTAGTCTTATCCCTCCTCCCTGAAAATTCTGTTTTTATGAAAGATGCAACACCTTTTACTATTATACCCAAATCGCAGGTTTAATCATCTTAATAAACATCAATAAGTTACGCGCGCCGGAAATGTTACCTTCCGCGCAATCAGAGTAATCCGGATTAATTTTTTCCGCCTTAAGGACGGAGAAAACTGTGAAATTAAAAATTATCGGGAAAAATATTTAAAACATCGCAGAATAAAGTAAATAGATATTTGACACTATTTGATATACAGCATTTTTCTTACTTTAACTATATCAAGCGTTCGAAATTCCAAAAAATAAATTCCCGTTGAACAATTAATCGGTTCCCACCTAATTGCATAATGCCCGGGTTTGAGTTTCTTGTTTACCAGGGTGGTTACTTTTTGCCCCAACACGTTGTAAACATCAATAATTACTTTATTTGATTTATTAATATTAAATTCGATAGTTGTTGTTGAATTAAACGGGTTTGGATAGTTTTGCTTTAATGAAAAGTTATCCGGAAGGAATTCCTGATTTTTTTTAGTTGACATAAGTTCGTCTGTAGCAAACAATAAAGAGTCGCCTTGTAAAAATGGCTTGAATTGGTAAATAGATAAAGTATCTCCTTTGGCAGGGAAACGATAGCCGTCTGCATCTTTCAGAGAAACTTGATAAGTGTAAACAAGCGAATCATCCTTGTTTTTTTCCAGGAGCAAAATATAATCTCTTATATAGCCTGTTGTTGTAAACTTCCCGCTTCCGTCAGTTAAATCATTTTCAATAAAGACAAAATCTATTTTTTTATTTTCCGTGACATTAAAAATTTTTACGTTCACAGGAATGGCTTTAATATATTTGCCAACAAATCCTGCCGTAGATGTATCGATACCCACATCACCAAAAACAAATAAATAATCAGCAGCTCGTTTCTCTCCAGATTCATAAACATCATGGAAAACCTTAAATTGAAAGGGCAAAACATCGGGATTATTCCATCCGCTTAGCTCCTCATTTAACGTTAACGGGTCGTTATTAATAAACAACCTTATCCCGTCAAAATAGGGTCCTTCAACCGTACCATCCACCTGGATTGCATTTTTAATTTTTTGTACGTTTTCGGAAAGATCAAAAACATTATAAACAAGTTGCGAGTCATTATTTATATAATCAAATTGTAACTTATACTCGTCGCCTGTAATTTCAGCGAGATTTACCACATGTATTTCAACAGAGCCTGTTCCGATAGTTTTTCTTTGAATGGTTGCGTAATTAGAAATGTCATATATTTCCCGTTCGTTTGAAATGTTAATTCCCGATACTTGAGTTTTTGTAGTATCGGAGTCGGAAATAATTTCTCCGAGTATCTGATAAGTCGTACCGTTTGGTAAAATTTTTGTGTTCCAATTATAAATAGTGTCTGATTTAGTCAGGTTAGTTGCAAGCGGTGTCCATTGGGAATCCTCTGAGGGTCGATAATAAAAGTTTACAGTATAATTTGTTCCATCCGCGTCGCCTGCTATCCATCGAAGACCATACTCGCCATTAATCCGATCATTTTGTGCAGGTGAAACGATAACAATTTGCGGCGGAGCATTTTTATCCGGATTATTAATGGTAAACGGGATTTCATGTTCATATTTGGCAACGCCATTTTCTGTTAATGCATAAATTTTGATCAAATTTAATATGCCATCGTCCATCATGTTTGTATCCCACAAAAACGAGCCTGAATTTTCATGGTTCTCATGGAGAAAATGCCAGTTTTCTCCGTAATCATCTGAATAGTAGAGATATATGGTGACATTTCCCGAATCTTTGGAAGTATGCCACCTGATTTCGGTATTGCCGGATAATTCT
>JAJRSN010000514.1 GCA_024278715.1 Calditrichota bacterium | reverse complement strand
CCTGCCGGCGAACTTCCGGAAAAACCGAAATATAAATAGTCGGCGTCCCAGGTTATATAACCAAGCGCGGTGCTGCCGCTTGTCGTGGTAAATTGTTCCGTGGCAGTGTCAAAATCGTTGCTTCCGTCAATCACAATGGTATGATACGTAGTAGCAAATGATGGCGAAATTAGAAGCATAAAGAAAAGTAAAGTGAAAAGATGTCTCATAATTCCTCCCCCTTAATATTATATTTTTGAGTTAGTAATACAAAAATTAGTTACTAATTCTAAGGTAAAAAGTTAGCCAAATCACAAATCGTAATTGAATTTTTCATATTTTTTTAAGAATCTACGTCAAAGATACAATTTTTTTTCGGGGGGGATTATGAAAAAATTTTTCTTTTATGTTTATCTTTATTTGTGTCTTATTACTCTAAGCTCGCTTTTTGCCAATCCCTGGAACGGAAAAATCGTTCTTCAGGGATTTTGGTGGGATTACTGGAATAATAATTATTCCTACGATTGGGCTACATATTTAGCCGACCTTTCGCCTCGTTTACGTTCGGCGGGAATCGATTTTGTCTGGATTCCGCCTACTGTTAAAAACGATACGCCCAATTCAAACGGTTATTCTCCGTTTGATAATTACGATTTAGGAGATAAATATCAAAAAGGATATGTGGCTACTCGTTTTGGCAATAAAGATCAGTTTTTGCGTTCTGTCGCCGTTATGCACGCTAACGGGATCAAAGTTATCCAGGATGTTGGCTGGAACCATGTTACCAGCGCGGGTTCGCAAACCGGAGCAGGCGGCGAAGACCCCGAAGCCTGGGGCGACAAATGGAAAAACTTCAGATATGTTTGCTACGCCACGCCCGTGAGCGACGAGAGCGAAGCCGATTATTTTTCCCGTCAGGGGCGTTTCCCGAAAAACTGGCAAAACTTTCATCCCAATCCGGATCACAATCAAAACGACGACGACTGGACCGGTCAATTCTGGGGTCCGGACATCTGTTATTATTCCGGCGCCTACGGACAGAGCAGCAACTGCACCTACAATCCGCCGCAATCCTCCGATTACATGCGGGACGGAATGCGCGCGTGGAATATCTGGGCTAAAAAGCAGACCGGAGTTGACGGATACAGAATCGACGCCGCAAAACATTTTCCCTACTGGGCTACAAAAGATTTTTTGTGGAACCTGCAGCACGGCGCCGATTGGGCTTCGGGAGGAGACGAGATGTTTGCCGCCGGAGAATATGTGGGCAGCAAAAGCGAAATGGACGCCTGGGTTGATAATGTCAATAACAGCGACGGATTTCACGACGTGGTGGGAACGTTCGATTTTAGTCTTCGTCAGGCGCTGCACGATATGGTTTATTCTTTCGGTTCGTACGATTTAAGCGCCATTCCCGGCGCGCAGCAGGACCGGCGCACACGAACCGTACCTTTTGTTAACAGTCACGATACTTTTCGCCCTTATCTTGATGAAAACGGGAATTACAATGGATGGGACACTTCCAACGAGTTAGCCGGCGGGCATATCGATCCGTACGAACCACGGGTGCAGATCGCTTACGCTATCGCCTTTGCAGTGGACGGTTCGCCTTCCGTGTTTTTTGAAGATTTATTCGATATCGGAGCCAACGGAAATCGCTGGACGCATAACCCGGACAGCGAGTCCGAATTACCCATGCGAGATTATCTGGTGAATTTAATCTGGTGTCATCAAAAATTAAATTTTAAGGACGGCGCTTACAAAGTTCGTTGGCAGGCACAGGATTTATTGATTATCGAACGCAGCGCTCGCGCCATTATCGGCGTGAACGACAATTGGGACACCTGGCAATCCGCCACCATAAGTACCGATTTTGCCGCCGGAACCGAGCTTAAAGATTACAGCGGAGCCAATAGCGGAAACATTTTCGTCGATCAAAATCAGCAGGTAACCATTAATGTTCCTCCCTGCGACGGTTCCAATATTCGCCGCGGCTACACCGTGTGGGGTCCCGCGGGCATCGAAGGCGGATTTGATCCCCCGAAAATACCCACCACACAGGAATGGGAAATGGCTGACGATTTAGGGGACAGTCATCCCAATTCGCTCGGACAGGGCGGTCAACTGCCGGCTTACAGCACCGCATTGAGAACGGTCGGTAAAATCTGGAGCGAAGCCGGAGAAGAGATCACCATTGAGGTCTATCCCGAAGACGCCTCGCAATCTTACACTCTGCGCCTGTACGATGAACAAAATCAACAGATAGCGGCTTTTACCAACACCGGCAACGGAACCTTTTATTACACCCCGGGTTACCAGAACTGGATCACCATAAAAATCCGCAATACAAACAGCGACACGCCGGGACAAAAATGCTGGGTTAAGGTTACCTACATGGGACCGCAGGTCATTAATTCTGGGACTTCCACTTTAGTATCGGATGAAACCATTCCGACGACCACGGCTCTCGAACCCAATTTTCCGAATCCGTTCAACGCGACCACAACCATCCGCTTTGCGCTGAAAAAAAGCCGGTTTGTGGAACTAAAAATTTACGCGGCAAACGGCGTATTGGTGCGCAATTTGATTTCGGGATTCTTATCAAGCGGTCCGCATCGGATTCGCTGGAACGGGAAAGACGAACGGGGCAAAGACATGCCTTCGGGAATCTATTTTTACCGGTTAAAAACTGACGGTTTTAATCAAAGTCATAAAATGATTTTATTGAAATAAAAAAGGTCCGGCTGATACCGGACCTCTGCTTTTTCTACTTTAAAAGAATCATTTTGCCGCTTAGTCGGTTTCCCGTTTCTTCTGAAAACAAAGAATAAAAATAAACTCCCGAAGAAGCGTTTTCGGAAAGCTGGGAGGCGTTGATATCCCAGCTTTGAATTCCCGCATTGGTAAACAAACGTTTTTGAGATAAAATCAACTGCCCGCGACTGTCATAGATGTTCAACAAAACACGTGAACGTGTGGGAAGATTGAATTGAATGGTGGTCGATGGGTTAAAGGGGTTGGGAAAATTGCCCAGCAATTGAAAATCGGAAGCTGTTTTGGGCTTTTCATTTATTGCCGACGGCGTGCCGTTTAAGACCACATTCAACTGATAGTTATCGAGAATATTGTGATTGGCGGACATGTTCCAGTCGGTGGCGTTGTCGTCGTCGGGACAGGCGTCAAAATTGCCGTGATCGTTATTATCGCCGGTAATGTAAAACTGCACGTCGCCCACGTCCGGATTGCCCATGCTTGATTTCAACACGCGAATTTCAATCCAGCCGTCAACCAAATCGTTAGTGTTGATGTTGTCCGCAAACTCGGTTTGCTCCAGACCGACATAACCGTCCCACGAAGTTCCGTTCCAGTAATTTAACTCGGCGTAACCGTTAAAATGACCGCGCGGGCAGTAATCCGGCAAATCAGAATGCGCATAATCTATGGAGCGAGACCAGGAATCGTAACTCCCGCCGCCGTCTTTGGTATTTACAATAAACGCCCAGTACATCCACATTGCCGCCGAAACCTCAGCGCCGAAATAGATGTAGGTTTCGTCGTCCGTAACGTAAATCTTTTTAGCGTTGGCAGAAGCCCAGCCGGCAACCCCGTCGGCTATGTGAACGGGGCTTCCCCAAACCGCCTCGCCGTCAAATTCTCCGTCAATTACGGGCGTGCCCGCAAATCCGATTGAAATCAATAAAATTGAGGTTAAACAGATCAGCAAAACTTTCATTTTCATCTCCTGATTTTAATTATTTGACATTTTTCGCAAATATACTAAGAAATTAGATAGTTTCAAATTCAGGAAAACGGTTGAAGGCGGATTTATTCAGTTTACGTAAAGCGTGTGCAGCCCAATAATCGTAACGCGTGATGCGTAATGAGTTATCTTCACCATCACCTAAAAGTTTAAATAATCCAATTAAAGTATTTCCTTCTTAAAACAAAAATTTTACTATTTTCTGCCTACTAATGCTTTCTGACACTTAATCTTTGCTCCAATTAAACAACTAAACTTCTAAGGCAGCATAGCCGCAACCAAAAAAAATTCCAGGGAAGATGATTTTGGT
>JAJRSN010000513.1 GCA_024278715.1 Calditrichota bacterium | reverse complement strand
GCGGCGCCTAAGGTTGTTTTTTCAAGATAAACATTTACGCCAGCCATGGGACCTTTTTCGCTGGTTACCGAACCGGCGATCTTTCCCGTGCCCTGGGCTATGGTAAAAGTAGCGAATGCCAATAAAATAATTAGAAATTGACTAAAAAACTTCATAACTTCCTCCAGTGATTGATGACAAGTCACGTTTTGAAAAAAAATGCTGCCTTGTTGTCATTCCAAGACGATAAGCGACCCGCCTGGCGGGAGACGGATAAGAAATCCCACGTTCTTTGCCGGGAACAAGATTTCTTACCTTATCGGCACGTCAGGCGACGTCGTTTATCCTGATTCGGGTTAAATTACGAATCGAATCATACATAATTTTTCACTATTTCTTAAAAACGATATTGAACAAATGATATGGGCTTCGACTCCTCCTCGGTTTTGTTGTACTAATCATTGAGAAACGCAGAAATTAAAATTTATGTTGAAAACAGCTCCTCCTCACTTTTGTTACACTTCCGTTATTTATAATCTTAAAGTTAAACTTAAATTGACAAAACGTCCCAGAATCGGGCGCGCCATAAACACGTTCTGCCGGCGATTGGCCAATTCCTGTTCAATTCTCGGATTTCCTTCGGTTAATCCGAGCGTATTTGTTAAATTGGAGATGTTAAGTCCAAGCCTGATCTTGTTTTTCAATAATTTATAAGAAGCGCCCGCGGAAATTAGATTATAGCCAGGCAGTACAGCCGTGTTGGCGTCGTCCACAAACCGGTCGCCGATATACTGCCAACTGTAAAAGATATTAAATCCTTTATAATTGTAAGAAGGTCTGAAATCAATAATAAATTGCGGGATACGACGAACGCGGTTTCCGCTTAAGTTCTTATAGGTAACGGCGCCGGTTTTGGGATCGATTTTGTTGCTCAATAATTGCAGCAATCGGGGATCTTGAATTGTGCCGATTAGGTTTAGGTGCAGTCCGCCGGTGGGTATGAATACCGCTTCAAATTCAACCCCGATAGTTCTGCTTTTTGCAAACCGTTTTTCATGGATAATTCTGCCGCTTTTGAAAACCTCGTCGATAAAAGGAATATTGTTTATATGGCTGAAGAAAACCGAGCTGAAGAGCGAGAACTGAGGACTGGCGACTTTTAAGCCGCCCTCCATCTGATAAATATATTGCGATTTTCCCTTGTCCTCGGAAAAAATCCACTGCTCAAAATCGGGCGTTCTAAATCCGCGGCTAAGCCGTCCGTATAAGGCTAAATGGCGATTAATGCTATAATTTCCGCCGAACGAAAAAGCCCATTCGTTAAATTTATGCTTATAATAACGAAACGTACCGTCGCCGAAAACAACGTTCCGTTCCGCCTCGGTCTTTCCGTCGCCGATAATAAAATCGTCCCTGGTGTTTTCCACTTTTCCTTTGAAATGGTGTGATTCCAAACGCAAACCCGAATCCAGGCGCAGTTTGTCGGTTGCCTGCCATTCGTCGGTAAAATATGTCGAATAAACCGTGGCGTTGCTCATGGCATTCACGTAAAAGCTGCCGTACTGTTCAAAGCCGTTCTGGGTTACCGAGTGAACTACTTCGCCGGAAGAATTCAGACCAACCAAATCCAGAAGCCGCGGCGCATCCTTAACTTCGGTCAAGATATTCTGCCAATACCAAAAATCGCCGGCGCTGTATTTACTGAAATATCCGGCGAAGCTAACTTTGTGTTTGCCGAATTTTTTGTTGATTTGCAGGTTGTTTACCAAATTTTTCAAAGGTTTGGAAATGGTCCACCAACCGTTAAGAGCTATTAATCCGTTATTATTTAAATTTGAAATATTTTTAATAGGCGCGCCGTTGTTGGCATAGCGGTATTCCCACCGTGCAACTTCGGGGTTTTCGGAAAGGTGCTTAACGGAGTCCGCGAAAAATGAGGCGTTAAACGGCGTTTCCAGAGGAAAAATCGCATTAAATTCAATATCCGTTTTCATTACACGCAGATTGTTCTGAATACTCCAACCCTGACCAAAATCATACACATATTCAAGGGTAAGGGACATTAATTCGGGATGGATGCCGTCGCGTATGTCCCGCTGATAGACTTTTCCGTTAGGGCTGGGGAATGAAGATTTACCGGCATGTACGCTTGTAATGGTGCCGTAATTGGCGTTGAGTCCGGGTATTGATTCGGGATCATTGGGATTTTGCAAAGGGATCGGCAGATAGAAGATGTTGCGGTCGTTCAGGTATTTTCCGTAGATCCTGAAATACCCTTTATTGAAAAGACGCGTCATGTTCAACTTTATTTGTCCGCCGCTGTTGCCGGTAAAATGAGCCGAACGTATTCCTTTGCTGTTTCGTAAAAAGCCGCCCACGTTAAACTTTATCTTTTCCGACGCCGGACCGCCGTAATTAAAATCCAGCCTTCTGAAATCGTTGCTGCCAGCGGATAATTTAATGATTATTTCCCGCTTATTGCCTCCGGTCTTGCTTATAAAATTTATTACGCCGCCCGGAGCATTGCTGGCATAAATGGAGCTTGTGCCGCCGCGCACGCCTTCCATGCTTTTCACGCTTTCATCAAGACGCATCATAATATCGATGTTGGCGAACGCTAATTCAGGAGCTTCAAAAATCGGCAAGCCGTCTTCATACATAGCCACATAGCGATAGGAACCGTCCTGAGGAATTCCCCGCGGAAATAAATTGTTGGATACTTCTCCTCCGGAGCTTTCCACATAAAAACCAGGGATGGCTTTTAACAGATCAGCCGTGCTTTGCGGAGCGCGCTCGGCAATCTGTTTACTGTTAGCCGTGGTTATCGCCACGCTGGATTCCAGCTTCATAAAGGGATTTCGACAGGCGACCGTTACGATCTCTTCCATATCGAGTATGTCCGATTCAAGGAAAAAGTTTTGATCGACAATCTCTCCCGGGGTCACTTTAACAAGAAAAGATTTTGTTTTGTAACCTATCATTTGCGCCGATACAAGGTATTCTCCCTTTTTTAACTCGTCGAAAATATAGGCTCCCTTATTATCGGCAATATCCAGAAGCTTGGCATTTATAAGCATAACTTCCGCGCCCGGTAAAGGATTACCGTCGCCGTCCGTTACAAATCCCCTGATTTTTCCAAAGGTGGTTTTACTGACCGGCTTCCTTAAAATTACAAATGTCTTTTTGCCGACAAGGCTGTATTGCAGGTGGTGTTTTTTAAGAATCTTTTGCAGATCGTCAAAAACGTTTCCGGAAAATTCTTTTATTGCCGGCGTTTTTAAACCGCTGATTATTTGGTTTTCGTAAATAAAATAGACGTCGTATTTTTTTTCCAACAGATGGAAGGCTTTTTCCAAAGAAATCTGATATTCCGCAGAATCATCAGCAGATTTCTTTAAAAATTTGTCTTTGGAAATTTCCTGAGAAATCGCCGAAACAAATAAAAATTTAACGCAAATTATCGTTAATATTAATAAACGCATATTTTATTAAAATACACTATATTACTGATTAAATGTTGGATTTTTCAAATATCACCTTATTTCCTTTTATACAAACCGGAACTTGTAATACCTTCCCTAATGTTTCTATAATGAAATCCAAATCATTATTTTCTATAGATCCGGTGATGGTTCTTTTTAGTAATTTGTCGTCTTTTATTTCAATATCTACCCCATAAGTTTCTTTAAGGCGGGCGACTACTTCTTCCATTGAGGTGTGATTTAATATCAGTCGGTCTTTCCACCATGATGTCTGTAAAGAGCTGATATCGTTTTGCGGGTTCAGTTCTTGGGCGTTTTTTGCAAAGTACAAAAATTCCCCTGGATTCATAATAACGCTTGCGGAAATCCTAAGGTCATCGGATTTTTCTTTTGCCATTACTTTAATCATGCCCTTAATCAAGGCTACCTTTGTCTGATTTTTTCTGGAGCTCACTGTAAAGCTTGTGCCTATTACCGTAATTAAGCCTTCATCTGTAGCTACCGTAAAATTGTGCTGAGGTCCAAGCGGTTTTTTTGTGACTTCAAAATAGGCTTCGCCTTTTAAATACAATTCTCTTTTTGTTTCCGGGGTAAAATTCCTGGGATACTTTAAAGTTGAATTGCCGTTAAGAATCACCTTTGAGCCGTCGGCTAAATTAAGCGTAATCCTTTCGCCGAATTTAGTGGCGACCGTGGTGAATTTTTCGCCGAAAGAGAAATTTGGGATGGGGATATTTAATTGAAACGCAATTATAAGAACTGCGGCGGCGGAAACAACAGCCGCGCCGATTTTCCAGAAGAGCCGTTTGTTCATGTGTAAGACGGCGGGACTTGATTTATTGATCTTTGTTTCGGTTTTGTCAATGTGCAAATTCAGGTTGTCCAGCAGTTTGTTTAATTCCGCCTGCACGTCAGGCAAAGG
>JAJRSN010000512.1 GCA_024278715.1 Calditrichota bacterium | reverse complement strand
CGTTTTTTAAAGTTGTCATGCACGCCATTAAAATACCCATTCCGGTGCTGTTAATCCATTTAACTCCGCCCAAATCGATCACGACTCTCTTAATTCCGTCCTGAATTAAACCGCGAATATGATCATGCAGAGCAGTGGTTTCGGGTCCTCCCATCATCTTGCCGGACAGGGTCAAAATTGCCACATGATTTTCAACTTTCTCTTTTATTTTCATTTCAAACTCCTTCTTAAAAATCGCTTTCGAGCTTTAAAATAAGGAATTGCTTTAAATGTGTCAATTTATTCTTATTCAAGTGAGCACGGAACTTTTGCGGCTTTTTGACACATCGCCCTTATGAATAATTTTATTAAGTCCTCTGATACACAATACGACCGGCAAGCACCGTTTTTTCCACTTTTATTTTTAAAAGCTCGTCGGGAGACACATTAAAAATATCGTCGTTTAATACTACAAAGTCGGCGTTTTTACCTGCTTCCAACGTTCCGGCAATGTCGGTTTGATTAGCCGCCCGCGCCACTCCCTTTGTACAGGCTTCCACAGCCTGCTTCACTGTTAAGGCTTGCTCCGGATGCCAGACGGGTTCGGTCAAAGAAAATTGATAACGTCTGTTTACCGCCGAAAAAATCCCCTTTATGGGATCAGAATCCGCAACCGGCATGTCGCTGCCAAACGCGATTTTTGTTCCGTTATTTAATAAAGAGCGAAAGGGATAGGCAAATTTACAGCGATTCCCCCAAAATCGCTCGGCAATTTTTACATCGTCCGCGATATGAACCGCCTGCACGGAGGCTATTAAATTATATTGATTGAACAAAGGCAGCAAAAAATCGGGAACTAACTGGGCATGTTCAATTCTGCTGATGAGATTGAACCGTTTTCTCCAGGGTTCTGAAGATTTGAGCGCGGCTAAGGCTTTTTTAACCGCCCCGTCGCCGATAGCGTGAATAGCGGTTGCCAGCCCGTTGCTTTCGGCTAATTGCACGCGAGCCTTCAGTTCTTTCTCGTCAATTACCGAAACGCCGAAATACTCCGGTTTGTTTTCATAAGGCTGCAAAAGTTCAGCCGTTTGCGAACCCAAAGAACCGTCGGTAAAAAATTTTATTCCGCCGATTCGTAACCATTCATTTCCAAAACCGGATCGTATGCCGACTTTGAGCAGATTTTCCAACTCCTCCTGTGGAAAATAGAAAACCAATCGCATCTGATGCGGAAACTTTTGCCGATATTTTTGCCAGAAACCGAGCGACTCGCTTCCCTCCATTGTGTGAACGGTGGCGATACCGCAAGACAGAAGTTTGCGGATCATTTTCGAAACGCCTTTTTCGGTCAGAGATTCATCCGCTTCGGGGATAATTTTCTTAACAAGACGCATGGCTTTATCGTAAAGCAAACCGGTCAGGCTGCCATTATCGTCGCGTTCCAGAATCCCGCCAAACGGATCGGTCGAGGAAGAGGTTAAACCGGCAAGTTTTAAGGCTTTGCTGTTGACCCAGGCTGAATGACAATCCTGCGATTCAAGATACACCGGATTGGCGGGGAACAAAAAATCCAGGTGCCTTCGGTGCGGCTTATTCGTCCATTTATTTTTATTAAATCCTCTCCCTACAATCCAGTGTTCGCTCTTAAAATCGACGGCGAACCCCTTTAAAATCTCAAGAGCGCTCGTCAGTGAATCGGCGGAAGAGAGATCAACCTCAAAAAAGAGTCTGGCACTCAACAAAGAATGTGTATGCGCATCTCCAAAAGCGGGGAGCACCGTTTTTTCTTCCAGATTTACGATTTGCGAATAATTAAAAGCGGGGGGTTCTTCGTCGTTTGCGCCCATGGTAATAATTTTGCCGCCGCAAACGACCATCCAGTTCAAAACCCGGGCATCGCTCAGGGTGTAAATTTTAGCGTTTTTAAACAAAATGGGATTCATAGTCGGTTCGGAAGTTCAGGGTGGTAAAAAAAGCCCTGACCGAAAGGTAGGGCTTTATTCGATCTCGTTATTATCTTTTGGATAGATGGCTTTGATCTTACCCTCAAAAAATTCTTCCTGAGCGATAACGGTAGGATTTGTCTCTTTTTCGAATTTGAGGTCTTTAATTAATTCATGATCGTACAAATCGTTTTCATCAAAAAAATCTTTGATGTTGTCAGCCATCTCTTTTTCTTTGCGTTCTGCGATACGCTTGCTGTTTATTTGTCTTGCGCGGGCGGAAATCAGCAAACAAGCCTCGTAGATGCTGTGCGAAACATTTTTAAGTCTTCTGAGATCAATCGTCTTGATGGCCATTCATCTCTCCTCTAAATAAATTTATCTTATTAGTTTAATAATTTAATTTTGATTTGTCAAATGTTTTTGATCTTTTTATTTCAAATTACTCAGCGGAAAATTAAGTTTAAAAAGATCTTGACCCCACTCAAAAAATCTCTGTAATTGTCATCTTAATGTACTGTTATTTTAAAAATGTTTTTTTACAGGCAATACGATTAATATGATGAAAGGCAAAATTAACGAAAAGCCTGTGAATGACAGGCAATGAATAAGAAAGGGGGAAGAAAAGGGGCGGATAGGTCGTTTACGACCTTATGGAAGCCCCTTTAGGGGCTTGATAAACCCTGTCATAAATTACACAGCTTTTTCCCGCCGCCGATTGTATTCGTTGATCACTAAAATTAAGCCCGGAAAATAATTAAATGTCCGTTTTAAAAAGCCCTGAATTTGTCATCTCGAGGAGTGCAGCAACGAGAAATCTTTTGCATTTGTCGGAGTTAAAAGATTCTTCTCCACATTCAAAATGACGAAACAAGGACTTTAGAGCTAACTCTATAATAAAATGAAACAATTTCTCTTAATAGACGCTAAAAACAAAAAATACCTTAATTTAATCTGCGATAAACATTAACCTCAAAGGACACAAAGAAGGCGCAAAGAGCACAAAGCAAATTTAATTTAAAATCGAAACTGAAACGGGAAAAAATTCTCTTGTTTAAGCACTACAAATCTAAAACACCTTAATTTAATCAGCGAAATCTGCGCAATCAGTTTAATCTGCGGTCAAAAACTTCAGCGCCCTCTGCGACTCTGTGGTAAAAAAACTGCCAGCACGCAGAAAATAAAATAAATTCTCTTATTTAAAAGCTAATCATCAAAAACGTCCTCAATCTTAATCTGCGAAATCTGCGTAACCAGGTTAATCTGCGGTCATTTTTGATTCATATTTTTCAAACAATGTTCGATTATTGAAAAGCAACCAAAATTTAT
>JAJRSN010000511.1 GCA_024278715.1 Calditrichota bacterium | reverse complement strand
GTTAAGCGGCATTTCCAGTTTCTCGTCACGCAAGACCGGCTTTCCTCTTTCTGCTTTCTCTTTTTTCATTTTTCATTTTTCTTACCCATCACGCATCACGACTTTGTCACTTTGTCTCTCCGTCTCTCCGTCTCTTCGTCTCTTCGTCCCTTCGTCACTTTAAAAGGACTTTAATCTTTAATTTTACTCGTCACGATTTCTGTTAACGCTTAGAAATGACAATTACAGACCTTTTTATAGGGGACGCATCTTTACCTTCAAAAATATTTTCAGTTTAACAATTTTTTAGTTAGTTTATTTTTCAATCGAAAGAACATATTTTCCGGAATGTTCCACTAAGCATCAGGAGTAAAACATGAACCCTAAGCGTATTGCTTCCAAATCCTTACTATTTCTATTCGTTTCTATTTTCGCATTAAGTTGCGGAGGACCCGCGGAACTTAGCATTAAAGAATCACGATATCCTCTCATTCCCAAGCCTCAGCATGTCCAAGCTCAGGATAGCGAATTTGTATTTAATACGCACACTAAAATAATTTATGATCAAAAAGATCCCGATGTCGGCATGGTGGTCGATTTTTTGCGCGAACGTTTCGGCATTCCAACCGGATATTCTTTTGAACAGACAAGCACGGCGGACACAAACGTGCTTATCCTGAAATTGGATCAGTCGGTGGACGGAGCCGAAGGGGCTTATGAACTTTTAATAGAACCTTCTAAAATCGAAGTCCGCGCTCCGCAGGCAAAGGGCTTATTCTATGGCGTTCAGACAATTAGACAGTTATTGCCGCCCGAAATAGAGAGCAGAGACACGGTGGAGGGCATACGCTGGTCGGTGCCGGGCGTAAAAATTGAAGACGCGCCCCGCTTCCAGTACCGCGGCATGCATCTGGATGTTGGTCGGCACTTCTTTCCCGTGGAATTCATCAAAAAGTACATCGATTTAATCGCCCTGCAAAAGATGAACTATTTCCACTGGCATCTCACCGAAGATCAGGGCTGGCGTATCGAAATCAAAAAATATCCCAGGCTGACTCAGGTAGGCGCCTATCGCAAACAGACCCTGATCGGTCCCGGATCCAAAAAGCCTTACATTTATGACGGCAAGCCTTACGGCGGTTTTTACACGCAGGATCAAATTCGCGAGATCGTGGATTATGCGCACAAACGTTTTGTGACTATTATTCCCGAAATCGAAATGCCCGGTCACTCCTCGGCGGCGCTGGCTGCTTATCCCGAACTGGGTTGTACCGGAGGTCCTTATCAGGTGCAGGAGCGCTGGGGCATTTTCCCCGACATTTATTGCGCCGGTAAGGAGAAGACTTTTCAATTTTTGGAGGATGTGCTGAGCGAAGTGGTTGATCTTTTCCCCGGCAAATACATCCACATCGGCGGAGACGAGGCGCCGAAAGATCGCTGGAAAGAATGCGCTCTGTGTCAGGAGCGTATTAAAACGGAGGGATTAAAAGACGAGCATGAACTGCAAAGCTATTTTATTCAGCGCATCGAAAAATTTTTATTAACCAAAAATCGTAACATCATCGGCTGGGATGAGATTCTGGAAGGCGGGCTAGCGCCTCAGGCTACCGTCATGTCATGGCGCGGCATCAAAGGCGGAATTGCCGCGGCAAAACAAAAACACGATGTAATAATGACCCCAACAGGCTATTGTTACCTGAATTTTTATCAGGCTGACCCGCGCACGCAGCCCCTTGCAATCGGCGGATTTTTAACATTAAATATGGTTTACAATTACGAACCCGTGCCGCAGGAATTGAACGAAGAAGAAGCCAAATACATCCTCGGCGCTCAGGGCAACGTCTGGACCGAATACATTCTCAACCAAAGAGAAGTGGAATACATGGCTTTTCCGCGAGCCAGCGCCTTAGCCGAAGTGGTCTGGACAAATAAAGAAAACAAAGACTGGGCGGATTTCCTAAGCCGCATGGAGGGATTTTACAAACATTTAGCCGCGTTGAACGTGAACTACTTTCGCGGAAACATCGGCGATCTGATAAAGGATAAAAAGTGACAAGTGACGAGTGACAAGTAAAATTTAAGATTAAAGTTCTTTCAAGATTAAAGATAAAAGCGACAAGTGACGGAGTAACAAGTTGCAGGTTCCAGGTTGCAATTAAGATTAAAGTCTTTTAAAGATTAAAGTGACAATTTAAACTCAACCTGTAACTTGGTACCACTGCTGATTAACGCTTAACGAAAAGTGACAAAGTAGATTGAAGAGGAAAATCGTAAATCTAAAATTCGAATATCGAAATCCGAAACAAATTCGAATGACCGAATGACAAAAACGTAACGCGTGATGAGTAACAAGTGACAAAGTAGATTTAGGAGGAAAATCGTAAATCCGAAATTAAATCTAAAAATTAGAATTTTAACTTTTTTTTAGTGACATTTGATTAAATGTCGATAATCATTTATACGCATTACGCATTACGCATTACGCATTACGCATTACGATGACGGGAGAAGCCCCTTAACGCTTAACGAATTCTGCCCAAAAAGCAAGAATTTAAGCGTTAATCTATTAACAGAATGGGTATTTTCTGCTTTTAAGTTTTAACTATTTTCAGAAGAAACAGGGACGTTTCTTTTGGTATTTTATCCTGTGTGTCATTAGTTCGCTTTTGACTTGAACCGGTTATTTTTAAATTAGGAAAAAAACCATGAAACGCCGTGATTTCTTAAAAACAGCCGGTTTGGGCGTTGTTGCTTTAACCGGTTTCACCGCCTCCTGCGCTAAAACAAAGACGCCCAATATTTTATTGATCTATACCGATGATCAGCGTTTCGACACCATTCACGCTCTGGGAAACCGGGCTATTAAAACGCCGAATCTGGATCGTCTGGTGCAAAGCGGAGTATCGTTTACCCGGGCTCACATTATGGGTGCCATGTACGGCGCTGTGTGTGTGCCCAGCCGGGCGATGCTCATGACCGGTCGTACTCTATTTCGCCTTCAGGGGCACGGGGCGGTGATCCCTACCGAGTTTATGATGATGCCGGAATATTTTTCCGAAATGGGTTATTACACGTTTATTACGGGAAAATGGCACAACGACCGCTTTTCTTTAAATCGCGCCTTTAAAGACGGTAAAAATATCTTTTTGGGCGGAATGCATGATCATTGGAATGTTCCTGTTTATCCTTACGACCCCGCGAGCAAATATCCGGAAAGCGCGAAGAGAATCGTCAAAAAGTTTTCCAGCGAATTATTCGCGGACGCGGCTGTTGAATTTGTGAAAAATTACGACCGGGAGAATCCTTTCTTTTTGTACGTTGCTTTTACCGCTCCCCACGATCCCCGGCAGGCTCCGGCGGAATTCCGAAAAATTTACGATCCCGATAAAATCGATCTGCCGCCGAATTTTATGCCGCGCCATCCCTTCGATAACGGAGAAAAGGATGTGCGCGACGAACGTCTTGCCGCTATGCCGCGTTCGCCGGAAGAAATCAAACGACACATCGCCGATTATTACGCCATTATCAGCCATCTGGATTCGCAGATAGGCAGAATTATCGACGTTCTGGAAAAAACCGGGCGAGCGGAAAATACGCTAATCGTATTCGCCGGAGACAACGGTCTGGCGATAGGTCAACACGGACTGATGGGCAAGCAGGATCTCTATGAGCACAGCGTGCGGGTGCCGCTGATTGTCGGCGGACCGGGAATCGCCAAAAACCGGCGCAGCAACGCCCTTTGTTATGTGTCGGACATATTCCCGACCCTCTGCGAGTTAACCGGATTTAAGACGCCGGAAAGCGTGGACGGAATGAGCTTTTTGCCGGTATTAAAAGGAAAAACCGATCGCCTGCGTTCCGAAGTTTTTTTAGCCTACCGCCATTTTATGCGCGCCGTTGTAACCGAAGATAACCTGAAATTGATTAAATACAATGTGCGCGGCGAAAAACACACCCAACTGTTTGATCTGAATAACGATCCGTGGGAAATCGATAATCTGGCAAATAAAAACGAATTTGAAAATAAGAAGAAAGAATTGACCCGACTTTTAATCAATTTGAGCAAAGAAAACCATGATATTTGCGATTTGAACAAACCCGATTGGGGAATACCGAAAGAGAAAACAACAGCGGAAAAAGTGGTTCATTTTGCCGTGCACAAAGATATTCGTCTTTTAAATAAAGCGCAGCCCAAATACAATGAAGAGGGAATTCGGGCGCTGGTCGATGGTTTGAGAGGCACGTCAAAGTTTAACGATCAAAATTGGGTGGGCTTTGAAGGCACAGACGCCAATTTACTTATCGATCTGCGCGAAGTGAGAAAAATAAGGGAAATCAGAATCGGTTTTTTGGAGGATCAGGGAGCATGGATTTTTCTTCCCGAAAAAATATCGGTCGCTGTTTCCAGAGACGGAAAGTACTATCGTAAAATTTCTTCGTTTAATTTTCCGAAGCCCAAAATAAATCCCTTTTTTAAAACCATTCAGGATGCTCATATTCAGGCAGACCACAATGTCCGCTTTGTGCGGCTGAATATCTACGGACTTAAGAAATGTCCGTTTTGGCATATCGGCGCGGGCGATAAAGCCTGGGTATTTATGGATGAGATTATTATCAGATAGGACGAATGCTTCAAAATTGGATGTGATGAAATTTGTATCTATTTTGAAAATTCGCGCGACTTCGTGAAATAAAAACGACAGAGCGGAGGCAGTGTTTGATTACACGAATCTCTGATTAAAATGAAGTAACCGGATTTTTTGCAAATTCATTAAAGCAGGAGAAACATTTGATGATTCCGAGAAAACAAATATTGCTGTTTTTAATCATCGGGTTATTTGCTTGTCAATCTTCGCTTCAAAATCGTATTCCCGCAGCCTATCGGGACGCGGTACTGCAGGCGCTGGAGAAATCGGGGAACAATCGCACAGAATTGGAAAAATTTTTACAAAGCCGGCCCGATGAGCAGATCGAAGCAGCCGCCTTTTTAACAGCTTATATGCCCGAACGCGATCTGAAATCGCTTAGCGCGCAATTTTTGTCGGAACAAACGGACTTTGCCTTCAAAGCGCGGGAAGAAGCTGCCTGGGGTAAGGAGGTTCCGGATTCCCTTTTTTACAACTATGTTTTGCCTTACGCCAATATTCATGAACGTCGCGATAGCTGGCGTAAAAATTTTTACGAAAAGTTTCTGCCGCTGGTCAAAAACGTTAAATCGCCCGGCGAAGCCGCCGTTATTTTAAATAACAAGATATGGGATATTATCGGCGTGCGCTACTCGACAAAACGCCCCAAAGCCGATCAAAGTCCTTATGAATCGATGGAAGCGGGATTGGCGTCGTGCACCGGTCTGTCGATTCTTTTGGTGGATGCCTGCCGGGCTGTTGGAATTCCGGCGCGTTTTGTGGGCGTGCCTTTATGGTACGATAATTCCGGCAATCATTCCTGGGTCGAAATTTGGGATAACGGCTGGCATTTTATCGGAGCGGGCGAGCGGGGACCGCTGGACGAAACCTGGTTTAAAGAGCGGGCGGCGCGCGCCAACAACAGCGACTGGAAATACCGCATCTATGCCGTGTCTTACAAAAAAACGGGAATCTCCTTTCCGGACTTATTCGACCCCAACGTAGATTACCTGTGGGCGGTAAATGTCACCGGACGGTACGCGCAAAGTTCCGAAGCAAGACAAAGTGTGGAATTACGGATTATGGTGTTTGACGAACAAAGAAAAAAACGCATTCCCGCAAAGGTGAAACTTTTAGACGGAAACAAAATAATTGAAGAAGGCTTTTCCCGCGGCGAGCAAAACGACATGAACGATGTACTTACTTTTGATGTTTTACCCGATCATTCATATATGATAGTCGTTGATTACAAGGGAAAAAAATTTAAACGGGAAGTACGGACAGGAAAAGAGACTATTCTGGAGGCGGAAATTTCAATTTCCGAGCAGTAAAGAAATGGGATATTCTTGTTTTGCCGAGCGAAGAAGAGGTACGCGCCGTCTAATATCGTTTGCGGGAAAAATCGACCGAAGAGTTGGAAAACACGATTCGGGAGATGGTCGATTTGGGAATTAACACCGTCTGTCCGGAAACCATCTATGGCGGATACGCTATTTATCCCAACGCCCATGCCGATCTGGCTCAAAATCCTTATTTTGCAGGCTGGGACCCCATGGCAGAGCTGGTTCGTTTGTGTAAAAAATACGACCTGAAGTTAGTGCCCTGGGTGTGGGTGTTCTTTGTGGAAAAAGAAAGATCGCCGCTGGTTCGCGGCAAAGCAGACTGGCTGGCGGTATCGAGGAAAGGCGAACACGCTTCGCAGGCGGAGAAGAGCTATTATTTTTCTGTCCCTCCCGTCCCGATGTTCATCGGTTCTGGCTTGAGGTTTACGAAAGTTTTTTGCAAAGATACGACGTTGACGGATTGCAGTTGGATTACATCCGTTATCCGGTTAGTTTACCAGTGGAAAAAGGATTTTGTTATTGTGACTTTTGCCGGAAGCAATTCACCCTGAACTATCCGGTTGATCCTCTGACAATTGATCCGGCATCCGATCCCGAAATCCGGAAACAATGGAACCGCTATCGGGAAGAACAGATCAACGCTTTTGTGCGCAGTGTGCACGAGCTTCTGAAAAGTCGGTTTCCCGAAATCAAGTTGTCCGCCGATGTTTTTCCGATAGTGGAGGAGAGTCGTGAAACTAAAATGCAAAATTGGGGGTATTGGCTGAAAAAAGGTTTTCTGCAGGAAATTTTTACCATGTCTTACACACCGGATGTCCGGACAATAAAGGAAGAAGCGATCTATTTAAAAAACATATTGCCCGGGGGAATAGCGGGTTATGTGGGACTCGGTCCGTACCAGGGATTCCGACCGGAAATTTTAATGGATGAGATTCAGTCGGCTCGGCAGGCAAACACGGGCGGCGTTTGTTTGTTTGAGTTCGGCAGCTTAACTCCGGAACAGAAAACGGCTTTAAAGCTGGGACCGTTTCGATTAAAAGCCAAAGTTCGGAGTTGGAAATAAATTGCCTTGAATTGTAAATTAGCGATGTTAAAAAAATGGAGAGCGGTATGATAGGCATTGAGGAATTTCGCGAAGAAGCGCACAAGTTTGTGGACTGG
>JAJRSN010000510.1 GCA_024278715.1 Calditrichota bacterium | reverse complement strand
TGTTTTATTGATGACGAAGGATCGGATGATTCGAAGCAACAATTGGAATCTTTCTACAAACAGGGAATTGCCAATAAATCCGCGCAACATGTGGATATTGTCACCGACTTCAGACCGGGCGGATCAGGTCAGGCTGTGTATTTAGATGATGTAAAGCTGGAAATTGAAAACAATATCTGGGTGGTTCCCAAATAAAGGACTTGACAGCGTGATGGGTGACGAGTGACAAAGTGACAAAGTAACAAAGTAACAAGTAACGAGTGACGGAGTTACAAGGTCGTAATGCGTGACGAGTAACAAGTTACAAAGTTACAAAGTAACGAGTGACGAGTACTGTTTGAAAATAAGACCCCCCTTGCCTTCGGCGTTCCCCTTCAAAGGGGGGAAATTAAAAGGGGGGTCTTTAATGCAGAATAAACATAAATTTACAGGCAACAGGATCGTAATGCGTGATGAGTAAGACAAAAGAAAAAAACTATCAGAAAGCGAAATGCAGAAAGCCGTGACCACCTCCTGTCGTGATAAGTGAGTCGGAGAGGTACGGTTAACGCTTATACCCTTAACGCTTAACGAATTAATGAAGAGGAAATTCATCAATCGTCAATCATAAATCGCAAATCCGAACCTCTTTTACTCAAGGTTCAATTTTTCGTAACAGTGCTCGATAATCTTGAACGAAGGATAATTGATTAAAAGCGAATACAGGCTGACGATGCCATAAATCATTAAAACGCGTATTTCACCGGAAACCACAAATTCAATAAATCCCAAAAGCGTAATCAGATTGGCGATTGACCAAATCACCATGTAATAGCGCCGCAAAAGAATCAGCGTTTTTGCCATGACATCGGCTTTTTCTCCAAATTCGGCGATAAAATCCGCCAGGTCAACGGATGTGACTTCCAGAGTTTTTTTCTGAGCGCGAATGATCAGTTTTTTGGGTTCCAGATAGGTGCGCTTCATGTAAAAAACCAGATACAACAAAACGAGCGCGATAATCAGAAAAATAGTTCCGATACTTGATTTAGCCTGAGCGCCCTGCGGAACAATCGATCCCAATTGATGAAGGATTAATCCGACCAAAATCAAAGTAACAACTCCGGAAAAAATTCCGATCCACAATATGCGATTGACGCGGTACAGATGTCTGACTTTTTTTCGAAAGGTTTCTTCCATTTTGAAATCCTATTTTCTGCTTGTTACAATTTTCCTGCTGCGCCTAAACCCAGCCTCCGCTATTTTAAACAAGTTATGGCAGGCTTGCAATTTTTCTTAAAAATTTTCATTCCAGATAGAGCGGCTTTGTTATTTCGGGTATCAGACGAATTTTGGATTTAAGGTCATCGGCATTCAGGGCAAACAACGGACTTATTTCAATGGGAAATACCGGTAAATCATCTTTATTCATCGGCACTTCTATTCCCGCTTCCCGCAGCCAGCGGGCATAATTTTTCATGAGATCTTCGCGGGCGGTTTGCGGGCTCTCAAAACCGTCTTTGTTTTTTACCGCGCTGAATTCTTTGCTGCGATCGACTTCAATGGTGCAAACCTTATCCGCGTCTAATAAGGCGTCGAAGATAAATGTTTCAAATTTGTAACCGTTTTTCTCCCGAGGTTTAACAAGAGTTCCCCGCTCGTCGAGGTATGGTATCGATTTTTGTGCGATGTGGAATGGCAGCTTAAACCCGTTTTTATTTTCATCCTCGACAAATGCCACATCGATTATATGAATGGCTATGGATCCAGCCCAGAATTTCAATTCTCCTTTTTCGGTACGGGCGTACATACTCTCTTCATCCAAATCGCTGTATTCGACAACGCCCGTTTTTCCGTCGATTTTACAAAAAACGCCTACCCGGTCTTCGGGTCTGATTTTTCGCACCGCTTTGTTAGACATGCGGGCATTTTCCATAATGTGATAACCGATAAAAGCGGGATCGCACATCTGCACAAGAACATTATCCACCTGAAAATAAAAGATATATTCAATGCCGCGCTTTTTCATATCTTCGATCGCCCCGCTTTCCCACAAGGCTTTTAATGCGCCGCCGTGTCCGTTCGGGCTTTCAAAAAGATGATATTTGGTTTCCAATAAAAATTTTCCGTCAAAGTCCACAGCCGGGATCATCTCCTGCATAAAAAAGAAGACATCCTTTCTATTCAACCCCCAATAATCATGCTTTTCAAAAAAATCGATTGTTGTTTGATGATTTGAGCGGCTGGTCATAATATACCAGGGGAAGGTTGTATTGTATTTTTGAGCGGTTGCTCTTATTTTTTCCGCATGCAGTTGAAACAGACTCTTATTCTTAACGGGAGTTACCGGGAAGCAGCCCTTGGGACCTTCAAAACCCAGCCGTGAGCCCTGTCCGCCCGCAACCAGGCACACGCCCACCTTTCCCGCGCGCAAAGCTTTTTCTCCGAGAGGGATTGCCTTTTCATCCAATTTTTTACGCTGATTTAAAGTAATCACATCCGCGTGTTCTAATAGGCGTTTGAACTTCTTTTCGGGGTTAAGAGCCAATTCTATTAAATGATTCATCTGTTTCCAGTTTATTCTGGAAAGTTGTTCGATAAACCGTCCTTTTTCTTTCTCAGATAGTTCGCTCCAGAATCTGAAAATATGTCCCTGACCATTTTGATAACATTGATCG
>JAJRSN010000509.1 GCA_024278715.1 Calditrichota bacterium | reverse complement strand
GTGACAGAGTAACAGAGTAACAGAGTAACAGAGTGACAGAGTAACAAAGTGACGAGTGACTGGAGAAGCCGCTTAACGCTTAACGATTAACCCTTAACGAATTCCGTGATGCGTAATGCGTGATGCGTGATGAGTAACAAGTGACGAGTGACAGAGTAACAGAGTAACAGAGTAACAGAGTGACAGAGTAACAAAGTGACGAGTGACTGGAGAAGCCGCTTAACGCTTAACGATTAACCCTTAACGAATTCCGTGATGCGTAATGCGTAATGCGTGATGAGTAACAAGTGACGAGTGACAGAGTAACAGAGTGACAGAGTAACAAAGTGACGAGTGACTGGAGAAGCCGCTTAACCCTTATACGCTTAACGAAAAAGAGGTAGATTAATGTTAAAACGGCACGCAGCCAACCCCATCTTAACCAGAACGGATATTCCCGATATTCCGCCGGACTTAATCGATGTTTCATCCGTGTTTAATCCCGGCGCAGTAAAAATCGACGATTCGTATTTGCTCTTATTGCGCGTTCAGAATCGCGGGCGTGAAACCTTTATCTTAAAGGCGATCAGCAACGACGGAATACATTTTTCCGTTGACACCGAACCGGTTCATTTTAAAGGGATCGAAAAGCTAAAACAAAACGTTTATCATGTGTACGATCCCAGAATCACTTATCTGGACGGAGCTTATTATATTATGTTTGCCATGGACGCGGATAAGGGCTGTCAATTGGGTTTGGCGCGAACCGAGGATTTTGAGGAATATGAATTTTTGGATGTTGTAGGGCATGGTGATATTCGAAACGGTGTGTTATTCCCTGAAAAAGTGGGCGGAAAATACCTGCGTTTCGACCGACCGAACCGTCGTTCTCTGGAAGGCGGTCCTACTTCCGGCAGCGAGATATTCCTTTCCGAATCGGACGATCTCATCCGCTGGAAGGAAATCGGTCCCGTAATCGCCGGGCGTTTTCACTACTGGGACGAAACAATCGGCTCCGGACCTCCGCCCATTAAAACCGGAGACGGTTGGCTGCACATTTATCATGGCGTGGCTCATCATTTTGGCTCGGCAAGTATTTATCAAGCAGGCGCGATTTTAACGGATTTGAACGATCCTTTAAAAGTGCTCGCCCGGACGCGCCAGAATATTCTGGAACCGAGAGAAATGTATGAATTAACCGGTCAAGTGCCAAATGTGGTCTTTCCGAGCGGTTTGGTGTGCGAAGATTTTGACGAGCATGGAATTGCCCGGAACAGGGCGGAATTGAAAATTTATTACGGTGCCGCAGATACGACGGTCGGATTAGCCGTCTGTACGGTAGCTGAAATTATCCAGGCTTGTGTTGAATTTTAAGGAGGGTTAGCCATGTTAAAACGACGGATTGCAATCGCGTTTGTATTTTTTCTGCTTATTATCAGCGTTTCGTGTAAAAAAGAAAAAATCGAAAAAGCAAGGGATATCGCTAAAATCGGCGAATTTGCCGTTCCCGAATCCCGCGTAGCCGCAGCCTTTGAATTCAGTAAAGAATTTAAAAATAACGACACCATCACAACGGATATCGTTAAGTCGTACGTTAAACACTATTTTCTGAATGATCTTTACATTTTAGCCGAAGCCAAAGCCCAGGGTCTGGATAAAGATCCGCAATTTGTAAAAGCGTTGAAAAAGAAAAAGATTAAGGAAATGACCAAACTCAACGGTCCCTTGTATCGAGCCATACTGCCCGAAAAGTTCGATGTAAGCGATAAAGAATTGGAAGAGCTTTATATGCGTTTGCCATATCGGTTAACAATTCAGCAAATCTTAGTCACTTCCAAACCTCTTGCCGATTCACTTTATCAACTGTTGATGAACGGGGCTAATTTTGAAGAATTGGTGAAGAAATATTCCAATGATCTGACTTCAGCCGTTAAATCGGGCGTATTGTCCGATTATATCGTCGCCGGTATGGCTGCGCCTTCTTTTGAAAACGCCGCCTTTTCGTTATGGGAAAAAGGTCAAATCTCCAAACCGGTCAAAACAGATTTCGGCTATCATATCTTACGTCTGATGGCGCGTGAAAAATTGAAAGTTGGTTCCATAGACGAAGAGCGCCAACGGCTGAAAGATATCGCAGAACTTCGCGCTAAAAACGTTTTTGTGCAGAATTTTATTAATTCACTTTTTGATAAATTCCATCTTAAAATCGAAAAACGCCTTTATCCGGTTTTGTTAAAATCGTTTAAGAGGGACGATGTCTTCGGATCAGTGGAAGAAGACAAGATCGATCCGAAATTAAAACAGGAAATTTTTATTCGCCATGACAAAGATTCCTGGACTTTGGCGGATTTTATCGAAGAATACAATTCATTGAACCGATATGAACGGTACCGTTTGGAGCGCCCGGAAGATATTGAGATCATGGCGCGGAAATTAATTACCCCGGAGCTCATGTACTATGAAGGAGTGGAGCGAGGTCTCGAAAATGACGAAAAGTATCAGGCGTTTGTAAAATATCACTACCGTTATGAGCTGGGAAAATTAGCTCAAAAGCTGTTGATCGACGATGCGGTTAGAATTAGCGACGAGGATGTTAAGGAATATTTTGAAAAGCATCGCAATCTCTGGAAAAAGAGCAAATTCAAAAATGTAAAGCAGTATGTTCGAAATCGCTTGTTTAGCATAAAACGGAATGAAGTCGCCAAAGATTTACTGAAATACCTGAAGACAAAATATTCCGTGGAATTTAATGAAGAATCGGTGCGGGCTTTGGTTAAAATGATGAACGAAAAGAAACATTCGTAATACAATCTTTTAATTTTTGCAAGGAG
>JAJRSN010000034.1 GCA_024278715.1 Calditrichota bacterium | reverse complement strand
TTTCCCAAAATTCCGATTTATTTGTCTCTTGTTCGTTTGTACTATCAAACCGATCAACCCGAAAAAGCGGAAAAGACCTATTGGCAGGCGGTAAACAATATCTATGAATTTTGGGAAATGCGTTTCCTGTTCGATGACATCAAATACATCATGACCGACAGAGATTTGCAAATACGCTTTAAATCGCTGGACGCCGTAAGGAATTTTTATCATCAATTTTGGAATAAACACAATCCGTTAGGGAGTCTTCCTTATAATCCTCGTCTTGCCGAACATTATCGCCGTTTAATAAAAGCGGAAAAAGATTTTATTTACGACCGGATACGGCTTGAAATCAACAATCCCGATCGATTGAATGTGTTAAATTTACCGCAGGTTGTTTTGCGCAACACCAAGTTTAACGACAAGGGCTTGGTTTACATTCGCTACGGCGAACCCGATGACCGCGCGGTTTCCCTAAATGACGGCATGGCTTCCAATGAATCGTGGCTTTACTATCCCACGGTGTACAATCCGAAATTGATCTTCCATTTTGAGATTGCCGAGCACGCGCCTCCGGGAGATTGGCGCCTTGTTCCTGTGCCCAGCGACCGTCAGATGCTGGAATCAAGGTTGGGATGGGATCCTACGCTGGATCGTTACCTGTTTGCGGACAATGAACTGGAAGCACGATCGGTTTTGCATGAACTGCGCATCAAGGCAGAAAACACCGTTTCTAAAGCCATGGAAAAAGAGAGACCGACCTGGAGCGATTCTCTTAAGCCGATCGGTTTAAATTTAGTTGCCGCCCGATTTCGTTCAAGGGATTTGGAAAACGATTATTTAGTGTGGCTGGGGATCGATCTTAATTCCGTTAAAGATTTGAATTCGTCAAAGGATACCACTCTTTTGGAAACAGGCGTGGCTGTTTTTGATTCTTCCTGGAATCAACTCGACAAGGAGGTTCGTGATATCTCTGTTGTTCAGGAAGATACGACAAATATCAGCCATGATAAGTACATCATTCCTTATGCTTTTAAGTCCGATCAAAACAAAATTTATCTTTCCACCCATGTTCGGAGCGTCAACGGGAATCAGTTAGGCGGCTACAAGTTTGCGCTTAACTATTCGGCGTTCCCAAAAAAGAAACTTTCCATCAGCGATTTGGTGCTGGCATTTAAAGTTGAACCGACCACGCAGAAATCGTCTTTTGTTTTCCATGAAATGCTGATCGTGGCAAATCCCACGCTGCGTTTCCGGCGCAGCGAATTGGTTTATCTGTATTTTGAGTTGTACAATTTAAAGATGAAAAAGGGTCAAACGCGCTACCGGATTGAGCAAGCCGTTCGACCGGTGAAAACAGCAAATTTATTTACAAAATTTAAACGTCTGCTGGGCATTGGCACCAAAGAAATTTTAATAACAAGAAATCAGACCGGGGCTTCGGCGGTTGCTTCCGAGTACAGCGCATTTGATTTTTCGGCGCTCTCCAAAGGTAAAAAAGAATTGATTATCACGGTAAAAGACGAAAACAGCGGACAAACGGTCAGCAACAAAGTGGAGTTCGAGCTGGTTGATTGATTAAAAGCGATTAATGATTGCTTCCGGTATGGCGGATATTCGGCTTCTTCCTTCGTAAGGTTTTTCCACCTAACGGCAGGAAGGGTTCACCTTGAATTCCGCCCGGTGTTTAAATCGAGCGCTTTCCTTTTCTCTCTTGACGAAAACACACGCGGATAACTTATTTTAGCTCAGGAGGTTTTAAATTTTTCCTTTACCTTTTTTAGCACGTCCTGCGGCTTGATCTCCTTCATACAGCGGAAGTGACCCTCCGGACACTTTTTCGCGCCGTGTTTCCCGCAGGGACGACAATAGAGATCGATTTCAAAAACATGATCATTGGGTCGGAACGGGTAAAATCCGAATTCCCTGACAGTTGGTCCAAAAAAGGCAAAGACGTCGGTTTGCACGGCGTTGGCTAAATGCAGGGCGCCGCTGTCGTTGCAAATCATCAAATCGCACAATTCGATTACGGCTGCCGATTCCAGCAAAGTGAGCTCTCCGGCTAAATTCAAAGCTCCGCCCGCCGAGGCTTTTTCAATGATTTCGGCGCAAAGGTCCCGTTCGTCCCGGCTTCCGATAAAAATTAGCGAAAACCGTTCTTTTAATGATTCGGTTAATTCGACATAATATTCCGAAAGCCAGCGTTTGGTGCGCCAGACCGATCCCGGCGCAACGGCAATGAGCGGACGTTTTTCGGAGAGCGGTTCGAGCAGCTTTCGGGCTTTTGTTTTTTCCCGTTCCGAAGGGAAAAGTTCGGTTTGCGCGGAAAAACTTTGTTCCGTAAAAGCCTTCAAAAGGGCAAGATTTTTTTCAGCGGTGTGCCCGTGATCCGGCATCGGAATTTGACGGTTAAGAAAAAAGTGTATGGGATTCCGTTTAAAGCCCACTCTTACCGGTATTTTTGAAAGCCGGATAAGCAATCCTGTGGTAAACGAACTGTGCGGAGTTATAACCAGATCGTAGCGGTTGTCTTTGATTTGTTTTAGAGTTTTTAAAAAAGCGCGAAATTTATTATTGCGTTTATCAAACAGCAGAACCCGATTTAAATGAGGATTGTTTCGCAAAACATCCGCAGTTTGCGGAATGACCAAAATGTCTAAAACGGCATCCGAGAAGATTTTGCGAATGGCGCGAATCAGGGCGGTTACCAGAATGGTATCTCCCAGATATGCGGTTTGAATAAGAAGAATCCGTTCTGCTTGCATGGTTCTACCCGTAAAAAAAATTAACTGATTAAACTTAACAATTTTCGGAATATATTCCAAAGCGGTAAAAATTGAGGAAAACAAAAGGCGCGGGCGGGATTTAATCGGATTTTTCTTTGGATTGTCCGGAAGTTGCGGTTTTATCGGCGGAGCTGATTTCAAAGCGTCCTTTTAAAACGCATCTTCCTTTGCCCGGGCTGCAATCGCGTCCGTTCAGACGACAAAGGTTGCGCTTCTCAAATCCTTTTTGATACCAGTAAAGATGAGGGCAATCCCAACTCATTTTGAATTCACTCCGCTTTAATCGATGCAATATTTAAATACTCTTTTTTTAAGTATAAACGGAAACCGCCTGAAAGTCAAATTACAAATTGGCAATTTATTGCCCGGTTTCTCCCGCTTACAAATCAATTTGAAAAACCATAAGATATTCGCTAAAATTAATAGTTAATAAAAAAACCGTTTGAATTCATTCCCTTAAATTTCTAAATTAGATTAAACGGAATTTTTGAAAATAAATTGTTCGCAAGTTTCAGTTATTCGGATTTTCGAAAACGCGCCCGCCCGCGTTAAAAACTAACAACTTGTTTTAAGCGGCAGGCGTAAAATTTTCCGTATTCGGGTCGCCAAAAAGAATGAACGGGTAGTAATGAATCGGCTAAAACATCTTTTATTTGTGCCACTATTGCTTTTTTTGTTGATTCAATCTTGTAAAATTACCGAAACCGGAGACGAGTACGAACCCGCTGAAAAAATAAAACGGGAGATTCATTTAATTGATCTGACAGATAAAAGCGATACGCTGTTAGCTCTGGGTTCTTTTCCTCAATTCTCTTTAGACGGGAATAAGATCATCTATTTAAAAGACTCTTCTGATGGCATTAACTGGCGTCGAATCATGGTTATGGATTTAAACGGTGGGAACAAAAGAGCGATTAGCGGTTATTATGATTATTTAAACGGCGTTTTTTGTTCGCCGGTTCGTCCGCAAATCGTTTTCAGCGCCTGGGATTTTACCAATCGGACCAGTGACTTGTTTATTGTCGATGAAGACGGCGCGAATCTGCGAAACCTGACCAATACCGTCGATCAGAACGAATTGCAGCCGGCTTTTTCTCCCGACGGAAATATAATCGTCTTTGTTCAGATCGGTCATCGCTACCGGATTAAAACACTAAATATTACCGGCGGCGAACAAAAAATACTGAAAACATCGGATCAATGGCGTTTAAAGAATCCGCGTTTTACGTTAAACGGTTCCAAAATCATTTATTCGGAAGAGAGCAATCGCGTCGATGGTCCCAGATCCGTCAGACTCATGGACGTTGCAGATCCATTGAACGATCGGATTTTAGAAAACATCCTCCCCACGCTTCTGGTAACTTACAGCGGCAGACTGGTCTTCAGCGAACGCTACAAAATCAAAGGCTACGACCTGGTATTGGACAAAATTACCGAAATCGGCTCCGGGAATCCTTTAGCCTTGTCGCCAGACGGCAGCAAGATCGTTTTTCATAAAAATCGAATGAATGTGGACTATCTTCTGTTGATGAACTACGACGGCGGGGGGATCGACACATTGGTTGCTGACCGGTATGAATGGAACCGTTTCAATTTTAGATACTATCCGCAAATTTCAAAAGACAAAACAAAGATCGTTTTTACCAAAGAATACTGGTACTATGAATAATAAAATGTTTTTTTCGGGGCTAATGCTTCGCTTAATTTTGCTTTTATTGATTATCACCTTTGTCCGCGGGCAATGGGAATGGCAGAATCCGGTAATGCAAAATGCCGGTCTGGAAGCGTGCTATTTTATTGATCAATACACGGGTTGGGTGGTAGGCGAATTCGGGACGATTTTAAAAACGGAAGACGGGGGAAGAAGCTGGGAGTCGCAGGTTAGCGGCACTGACTCGACCCTGAAGGATGTTTTTTTTATCGATTCGATGACCGGCTGGATTGCCGGCGGATTGATCTATGACGGATTTGTATTAAAAACAACCGACGGTGGAAAAACGTGGAAACGACTTTCACTGCCCGGCGACGTTCAATGTTTGAATTCCGTTTATTTTGTCGATAAAAATGTCGGTTGGGTTGCGGGCAACTTTAAAGCGATTCTTAAAACGGAAGACGGTGGAAATACCTGGCGCAGGCAGTTAGTGGGTTCTCACCGTGACCTTAAAACAATCTTTTTCATCAACGCCGATACAGGCTGGGCGGCAGGAGAAGAGGCTACTATCGTCAAAACAACGGACGGCGGCGAAAATTGGGTGTCGGTTTATCCGGTAGAAAACTACAGTGAATTTGAATCGATCTTTTTTATCGACAAAAATCGCGGCTGGGCGGCTGGTTCGTTTTATTCCGAAGGCGGGGTTATTTTAAAAACCGAAGACGGAGGAAATAATTGGGAAATTCAGTTTGCGGACAAAGATACCTGGATTAACTCGCTTTTCTTTTTTAACGCGGAAAAAGGAATTGCCGCGGGCGGGAACGGATGCATTTTAACCACTGAAGACGGAGGCAAAACCTGGCAGAGACAAAACTACACCGGCAAAGACTGGTTCGAAGACGTCTATTTTATTAATGATGAAATCGGCTGGCTTGTGGGAGGAGAGGGCATCCTGTTGAAAACAACCGACGGGGGAGCAACCTGGGAAAAACCTGTCGAAGAAATGAAAGATTATTTTCTTTCGCTCTGTTTTGTCAACCATTATTACGGCTGGATTGCGGGAACCAACGGCAGAATTCTGGCGACCAAAGACGCCGGCGATTCGTGGATTCCGCAGAACAGCAATAGTAACGAGCAATTAAACGACATCTTCTTTTTGGACTCGTTAAAAGGGTGGGCGGTTGGCAACCATGGAACGATTCTAAAAACGTCGGATATGGGCAGCCATTGGACGGTCAAAATGCGCGGCAGGCAGTTCCATCTGAAATCAGTTTACTTTACCGATGACCAAACGGGATTCGCGGTGGGCAGCGGAGGAACCGTTCTGTTTAGCGGCGACGGCGGCGAGAATTGGAGCGGCATGGATTGCGGAACTACGCTTGATCTGAATTCGATTGTTTTTACGGATAAGGCAAAGGGCTGGATTGTCGGCGGAGATTGGAATGAAGCGGTTATTCTGCACACGGAGGACGGAGGCAAAAGCTGGCAATTTCAGCCTAACGAGGCTAACAGCGGATTACGCTCGGTCTTTTTTCTCGATTCCAATACCGGTTGGGCTGTGGGCGGCTACCATCACAACAGCATTATTCTAAAGACCACGGACGGCGGAAAACACTGGTATCTTCATAAGGATCGGATTTACCGTCCTCTGTTTGCGCTGCATTTTGTCGATGCCTTCCGCGGCTGGGCTGTCGGATCATGGGGCTCCATTTTCAAAACTTATGACGGGGGA
>JAJRSN010000033.1 GCA_024278715.1 Calditrichota bacterium | reverse complement strand
TAATATCAAATCCCTTTACCGAAGCGGAGCCGAAGGAATGCCCGATTTTTTCAAATTCCAGAGCAGAAGCCATGAAGCAATCAGGCAGGCAATGGCAAAAAATGACCACAGCGGTATAAGAGCCGAGGCGCCGGGAATATCCGCCTTAGCAGCGTAAACAGACATGGCGATTAACGCCGGAGCATAGACCGCTCCTTTAACATTTAAAATAACGCTTAATATATATCCCCAGGGTTTGCGTTTCCAAAGCCAGATCGCGCCTAGCGCCAGAAAGGGAGTCAGCAGCGTTAGATCCAAAGCGAACACCACGCTGGTCGGATGGTTCGATTCGATGATCACCTGCGGCAATTTGCCGGTAAGCGCAAAAGCTATCGACTGAGCGATCCACAGTCCGCCGATGCCGAACGCCCAGAAAAGCATGTAAGCGCTTATCCATTTGACGGGCGTTTTTTCGCGGAATTTTCGACCCGTTTCGTTAACGTTCAATTCCGCCAGTCCGAAAATAAGAGCGAAAACGGAAAGAATAAACAACGCCGCGTAGATCAGAAAAAACCGGTTAAATGCCGCTCCGAACAGGTAAAAGGCGTAATTGTAAAGAGTGTAGTCCAACATTCCGAACCAGACCAGTTGCGCCCGCAGAGAACCACGCTTCCAAAGGATCATTGCCGTTACAAGAACAGGAACAGCAACAAAAAGCGTCACCAGATCGTTGCCGTACCATTGCGATGTCGCCCAGAGATTATCTCTGTACAACCCGTCAATCAAAAGTCCGCCCGCAGACGCGATGACCGTCAAAACGACTATAAAAACCGAAAGGATAAAAACGGATCTGAATTTAGTTTGTCCCATTTATTTCCCCTTTAACCCTGTTAATAAAACCTGCGGGATTAATCACCGGACCGGCGGATGTCCGGACGGCGGTTTGAATCAGCAGTTCCTTTATCTTCTCGGGAGTTATTTGCGGATTGACCTGAAAAGCCAGAGCAGCCAATCCCGCAATATAGGGAGCAGCCCAGCTTCTGCCCCCTTCTCTTTCGTAGGTATAAACGTTCACGCCTTCATAGCTGGCAACGGTTTTATTGCCGGTCGGAATTCTTAACACATCCTTTTGGGAACAGTACTTGCCGGGTCGGTAACTCTCGGGTAAATCGGGGTCTTTACCTTCAATTAAATTCAAGGTTCCGAATCTCATAAAACTCGTATCGCACGTCACGACAAAAATACCTTTTTTGTTTGCTTCTTTAAGCACGCTCCGCCATTCCTGATATCTTTTTTTGCTCGCGAACCTGCCGTCGGAAATACTCACAACACGTATTTTTTCATCCAATGGCAAGGAACGATTTAATTCAAAGATACGACAGAAGGCGCGTATATAACCAGAATTATCCTTTTTCCACATGGGCACGGCAAAATAGGAAAGAGTTGCTCCGGGCGCCACGCCGATGTCTTTTCCCACGGCAATCGATGAAACGGGCGAGCCGTGCATCTGAGGCGGAAATCCGGCAAGACCGGTCGCGTCATAGCGGATAATTCGCGAAACATATTCCTCATGCCCCAGAAGCAAAGGCTGATCCAAAACGGCTATTCCGACGCCCTCTCCGGCAACCCCTTCCGCGTGCAAAGAGCGGATGCCCAAACCGGGATTCTTTCCTTCTTCAAGTAATTGTCGGGGATTAAATCCGGGGGGAAGCTTATCGGCAGAGGGCCATTCGGTAAGCGAATTGAAAGGCATCGCCGCTAACAGGTCGCCTTTGTTTTTCAGATCCAGATTTTTCAACGAAACGCTTTGAAAACCCCAAAAACGGTCTAACTTTTTAAGATCGCGGTTGCTTCTTAATACCAATTTTTTATCGCGACCGATATCTACGGCTTTATCCTTTATTTTCAGGTGTAAAAGCGTAAAAAGCGCGTCTTTGTCTATCCACTGCTTTCCGAAAATAATTTTAACATCGGGATAAACGTATTCGAGAATATCCAAACCGCCGTCTCTTTTAACGCTTTCTTTTTGAGGCTTGCCCAGCAATTCTTTGATTTCGTCGGGTTCGGTCAGCTTGTATTGAATCTTTCCGGATTCTGCCGCGTTCTTCAATTTAAACTCTAACTCGCTGTTGGAATTTGATTTTGATACCTGCCCAAAAAGAAGGGGCTTAATCGAGAACAAAATCAAAAATAAAATAAACGGTATGCTTTTTTTGTTTGTCATTATAAGTTCCCTACATATTCGATTCGTAATTTTGATTTCCTCAAAACGGTCCAATATGAAAATAAAACTTTTAATGTATTGATTCCCTGAATCAACAAATCGGGCGATATTATCCCGGCTAATTCCGGCTGTAAGAAACCGGTTGTTTTCTTTACGAGAAATTTTTGCTTTGGATTCATTTATTTTGAAATTGAATTCACCGCACAAAATTCCGGCTGCCCCCGCGCGGTTTCTCAATTATTCGGAAATGTTTTGTCCCACGCGGAACAGCTTAATTCTTGTCCATTCTTAATCGTTAAGCGCAGCTATGTTGTGCTTATGATTTGCATCTTCTGTTAAACGTATATTCCGCTTCCGATTCAAGCGCCTTATCCGGAATGTCGGGAAAACC
>JAJRSN010000032.1 GCA_024278715.1 Calditrichota bacterium | reverse complement strand
CTATTCAATTATTTTATTTTCTTTACTCTCAAAGCATATCTCCGATCAACAGTTCAATCCCTTCCTTTGCGCGGCAGGCTAAGCCGAGGTGACCTTCGGGCGCCGAATATTCCCGCGGATTTATGCGAATCAACACGCCGTCCGTAAATTGCGCTACACGTTCCGATGTGTAACGAACCGTCGGAACCGCCGTCCCCGCGCCCATCTCTATGATTAACAAACGATATCCTTTTCGATTTATCTCCGCAAGCCAGTTATTCATCCGTTCTTCCTGCTCGTCGGTTCGATGCGAAATCCAGTTCCAGTCGTTAAACATCAGAATATTGGGTCGGGCAAGATCGCCGCAATAGGGACATTCGGGCAGAGGCGGTTTTGCGCGGAATGTCTCCGCATCTATTTTAATCTCAACTTCGTCTGCGCTCCGGATATCGTTTGTGCAAGGCTTTACGCATTGCAGATGATGAATAGAACCGTGACACTCCACAATCCGCCGTGCATCATATCCAGCCTTTTGAAAATGCCCGTCAACGTTGGACGTAAACACGAAATAACCGCCCTGTAAAGTTCGGGCGAATTTTAACAATTGATAGAAACCGTCATGGGGTCTAATTTCACGATAGAGATTCAGCCGATGCCCGTAAAATGCCCAGGCTAACTGCGGGTCATTCCGGAACCAATAGGGATTAGCCATATCCGCAAACGACAGCCCTAATTTTTGAGCGACGGGATACGCCTTCCAAAAACCCTGATTGCCCCTGAAATCGGGCAAACCAGAATCCACGCCCATTCCCGCCCCGGCGGCAATAAGTACGGCGTCTGCGTTTTTTATTGCCTGTTTTGCTTTTCGGAGTTTTTCCCGCAAAGTCATCGTTTTATTCCCAGCCCATCGCTACATATCCGACCCAGTGATGCATATTGGCGGGCGCGGTAAAACCCATGCGTAAATCCTTTACCGGCAACGGCGCGTGATCAATACTGTTGGCATATCCGATTAATCTTCCCTTTAGCGGCTGTTCCAAAATTTCGGAAAGATAGTACGCCGTCAACAGTCCCATGGGAACCGAATAGCGCCCGCACCAGGTCCATTTGTACTGTTTAAAATCATCAGCAGAAACGGTATATTCGGTGAATTTTTTAATTCGTTCTTCGGAAAGCTTTCCGCTCAAACATTGGTTTATGATTTCGTGTTCATGCTCAACCGCCTTCTTGTACCCGGCGTCATCGGTCCCGTAAAAAGCGAAATTTTTACCGCCCCACCCTTCATCGCCGTAATGCACGGCGTCGTTGCTGATAACAATGGCAAAATCTTTACCCCACTGCCAGTTATTTTGCCGGACGACTTTTGCGATTGCCGCCGCCAAAGGCTTGGCGATTTCCCGCATCCGCTCAAAGGGCATATAGGGAACCAAAACGGACACAATTTCTCTGTCTTTCCTGAAATACTGCAGGAAGGGAATCAGAGCCTCCACCGAATGTTCAATAGTCTGCATGGAATCGTTCACCTGATAATAGTTTTGCGGTAATTGACGAATAATCTCTTCTCTGACGGGTGAAACACTGACCGGACCGTAGGGTCCCTGCCAGTAAGGATAGGTATCAAAAATAATCTGATTTTCCAGATTCAACAAACGGGCTTTGTGCGCCACGCCGAACAAAATAATCGTTTTGGCTTTAACGTTCCTGTGTACAGCCGGATACAGATATCCCACATAACCGTAATCGTCATGCGGGCTAACGGCAACCTTCCAGCTTGTTTGCTGTGTGACATTACCATGTTCAAGCGCTTTTTTCAGCTTATCCTTTTGCAACCGATCAATCCGCTGCATTACCGAATCCATTTGCCAACCAAGATGGGCAAAGCCGACCGTGTCAACCAAACCACGGATTTGTTGAGGAGTTTGAGTTTTTTCTTCTTTTTTTGAACAGTTGAAAAAAAGAGTAAAGGCGAAAATAAGAATCAATGCTTTTTCAAGGGAAATGCGCAACATGATTGAACCTCCGTCAATATTATTACAAATTACTCATCGGAGAATTAAGTTTAAAAATAATGTAAGGATTGATATTAGCCAAAGCAACGCTTTTTACGGGAAGTTTTGCTTTGCCGATCGAATTACGAACAAACCGGCGAATCGCTTTTACGCCGGAACCCGTCTTTTAGACAGATTTGTCCGATCTACGGGCGGAGCTATTCAAACTGTAAAAAAGGGAAACTACGATCGGATAAATCACTTTACCGTACATCGGTTATCAAATTAAAAGAGATTAAAAATAAATCCAATAAACCATAAAAATAGCAATGGTCGTAACCACAATGTGCAGGGGAATACCGATGCGCACAAAATCCTTAAAACGATAACCGCCGGGACCGTAAACCATAATATTGGTCTGGTAGCTGATCGGTGTGGCAAAACTTGACGAAGCGGCAATAGCAAGAGTCAAAATAAAAGGTCTTGGATCCACCTGCATTTCGTTGGTCACTGCCAAAACAACGGGAAATACCAGAGCAGCCGTGGCGTTGTTGGTGATGATATTGGAATAGGCGCTGGTGATCAGAAAAATTGCGGTTAGTACACCGATAGTGCTAAATACGCTGCCGGCTTGAATAATGTAATGGGCAAGAAACTCCGCCACTCCCGAATTTTTAACCCCAGCCGCAATTCCAAAGGCAGAGGCGATAATGATCAAAACCCTGAAATCAATCGATTCGCGGGCTTCCTCTAATGTAACGGTTCGCGTAAGAAGAAGAATCATAACCGCAATACCCGCCGCCACTAAAATAGGTACGATATGCCACACAAATAAAACAACCATCAAAGCCAGGGTAGAAATGGCAATAATCCGATGCTTAAGCGGTTTGGACGGCACGAGGTCGCTCTCGGAGACCAAAAGGAAATCGCGTGAATGATACCATTTTTTAAAAAACTCCTTGCCCGCCAAGAGTAAAAGAGTATCTCCGGCGCGTAAAACAATATCGCCGATTTTTTTTTGGATGCGTTCACCGTTGCGATGAATGGCAACAATCACGGCGTCGTATTTTTCACGGAAATTACTTTCGCGGACATTTTTACCGATCAGCGGAGAGCTGTTGGAAATAACCGCTTCATAAGGACGTATCAGCGAAGAATCGTATTGTTTCAAATCAAAGCGGGCATCCTCAATTACTTCAAGACCCGGAGTTTTTTGCAGTTCCAGAATCGTCTTCGGCAAACCGGTAAAAAACAATCGGTCATTCAACTGAATCACCTCGTCCGGTTTTGCCGGCGCGATCACCTTTCCGTTGCGTTCGATCTGGAATAAAAACAATCCTGTCAAATGGCGCAATCCTGCTTCTTCGATCGTTTTTCCGATCCCTTTGAAATTGGGAGTGACCTTTAAAGCTATTACAAATTCTCTCGTATTTTCCTGCAGTTCCAGCATTGCTTCTTTTCGATCGGGCAACAATTTTCCGGCAAAAAGGATAAGAAACAGAAGACCTCCGATAGCAACCGGAATGCCGATTTTGGAGATTTCGAACATTCCCATGCCTTGCATGCCATTCTGTTCCATCAATCCGTAAAGAATCAAATTGGTGCTGGTTCCAATTAAGGTGCACATTCCCCCGCGCATGGCGGCATAAGAGAGAGGAATAAAAAATTTGGAAGGCGAAAGATTCATCCGTTCCGTCCAGCTTTTAAGAGCCGGAATTAATAGTGCGACTACAGGAGTATTGTTCATAAACGCCGAAATCGCGGACACGGGAGATAAAATTCTTAAAAGTTTAACGGCATATTTTGAGTTATTTTTTTTCCCGAAAAGCAAACCCTGCAACTGCCCTATTACGCCCGAATTATTGAGAGCCGCGGCTACAATGAATAAAAAAGCTATGGTCAGCATCCCTTCGTTGGAAAAACCGGAAAAAGCTTCTTTTACCGTTACAACCTTTCCGATAATCAACAAAAAGAGAGACGCGATCAGAGTCAACTCGGTCTCAATCACTTCTTTTAATAAAAAAACAGTCATGCCGGCAATGACAATAACCGTAAACCAGAATTGGAAATCCATTTATTTCTTCCGACGAAAAATGTTAAACTCCGGAGTCACTTTAATTTTTCTGAATTTAAAGATCGACTTTCGGCAAATCAGACAATTTGTTTTTCAGTAGATTAAAAAGTTCTCATATCGCACTTTTGTATTACCGAAATATAGTAAATCGGGTAATTTAATTCTAATAATAAATTAATCCGGAAATTTTTGTTTGATCTTTGTCAAATAAAAGAGCACCGTTTTGTGATAAGTGATAAATGCCTTTTAAAATTTTCGATTGATCCCCCGCATTTTATCAATATGCGAAAGCCATAAAAACCGCTCAAACCATTTTTGCTACTTTGCCCCAAAGGAATTGTGATCACGGAGCTTATACGCTTTCCAGCTGAGGCACTTTTTTAACAAAGTCTCTGTCTATGTCCACCGAAACCGACTGCATAATTCCTTCGATGGTAATGACCAATCGGGTTTCGTTTTTCAATTTTTTAATCATCCCCCGCATACCTTTAAAGGGTCCTTCGATTACTTCGACAATTTCACCAGGACGGATATAATTTTCCAGACGAATCTTTTCGGGATGCTCCAACATCTTTTTCAATGATTCTATTTGCCAATCCGGCACAATTGCAGGCACGCCGTTAAAATTAATAATCTTCACAACTCCTTTGGTCTGTAAAACATCAAACCTGTATTTATAATCAAAATGGACAAACAAGTAACTGCTGAACAAAGGCATCTCAACCCTTTTCTTCCGATCTTTCCACTGACGAACGCGCGTGATAAGCGGAAGAAAGGTTTCGATCTTTTTTTCTGTCAGTGATTCGAAAACTTTTTTCTCGTGTCGGGGTCTTGTGTAGATGGCGTACCAATGTTCCATATTTTTAGAATCCTCTCTAAATTAAACCGTTTTCCGTTTCAATTGTAACATTATTTTCCGGAATAAATGAGCGGATAAGAATTTATAACAAATTTTACACAAATCAATTTTTTTCTAATATCAGAAAAAAACACCTATCGTTAAGCGCGCCGATTCGCAGCCCGTAAGGTTTTTTATTCCGCAATGCTTCAGCGTTATTTTTTAACGGAATAACCAAGAACGCGCCTGTTGAAAATTTGCTTTTCACCCGCACATCACGCGCTGTTTTCCTCATCCGAAAATCAATCATTAAAAAAAGCAAGAATATGGTTAAAAATCCGGTCGATCGATTCCGGCACTAAATTTAACGGAAAATTTTTTACAAACAAAAAAGCGTCGTCCACCGTATGGGTGCCGTTAAAAACCGTTTGATCGAACACTTTACCATGCCATAACACGCCCTTTAAATCGTAGCCTTT
>JAJRSN010000508.1 GCA_024278715.1 Calditrichota bacterium | reverse complement strand
TTTCATCGCTGAAGCGTGCAGGTACAGTACCTTCCGCAAAATCTGAGCAATCCGTTTAATCTGCGGTCAAAAAACCGCAAAGTTCGCAAAGTAGCCGCAAAGAACGCAAAGAAAAAACTTCCTTATTATTAGCAAAAAATTCTCTTTTTCAGCGAAATCTGTGGTCAATCTTTCTTTTTATCAATTCTCATCAATAAACCAAAATCCTCACAATTAATTTCATCGCTGAAGCGTGCAGGTACAGTACCTTCCGCAAAATCTGAGCAATCCGTTTAATCTGCGGTCTATTTACCGTTAAAAGACAAATCTTCCTTTTTGCCGCCAGCGTGATTTTGAATCCCCATTTGCTTTGAAAGATAGTATTGATGTTTACTTATTTGCTTCAGAATTTTGTAAGCCAAATTCAAAGCATTAATTCCGTCCTGAATGGTAACAACAGGGGTCAATTTATTTTTAACCGTATCCACAAAACTGGTCAATTCTTCTTTAAGAGGATTGACATTTTCGCGCTGCAGGCGATTGTATTTTATCTCTTTCTTCAATTCTCCCAATTCGATTTCACCGAGCGAGAGGGCAAGGGTGCCGTTTTCAAAAAGCGGTTGTCCTTCATTTTCCAGGTAGAAAATTTCCGAAACGCCTTCGTTAAAATCAATGGAGATATAGGCGTCTTTTTGAAAGATACGCATCTTCCGCATTTTCTTTGCCGAAATGCGACTCGCGGTTAAATTTGCCACGCAGCCGTTTTTAAATTCAATACGAGCGTTGGCGATATCAATATTGTTGGAAATGACGCCCACGCCGTTGGCAGAAATTCTGGTGGGCACGCTTTTGATCAGGTTTAAGACCAAATCAATATCGTGAATCATCAAATCCAGCACCACAGCCACGTCGGTTCCGCGCGGATTAAAAGTAGCCAGCCGATGCGCTTCGATGAAGATGGGGTTTAGCCGAACATCGGTTAAAGCTAACATTGCCGGATTAAATCGTTCGATATGCCCCACCTGAATGGTCAAATTTTTCTTTTCCGCCAATTCTTTAAGTTCATAAGCCTGAAATATCTTTTCGGTTACCGGCTTTTCGATAAACACGTGTTTATCCTGATTAAGGGCTTCCAAAGCAATTGCGTGATGCGTGGTAGTGGGAGTCACCACATTAATCGCGTCAACTTCGCGCCAAACGCTATCCAAAGACGGGAATGCCTTTACATCAAGCTCTTTTGCGATTCTGCGGCATTTTTCTTCATCAATATCGTAAACGCCGACTAACTCGGCTTCCGGAACTTCTTTATATAACTTTGCCTGAATGCTGCCAAGATGTCCCACTCCTATAACGGCTACTCGTACGTTTGAAAAATCCATTTCTATTCCTTCCTCACTTATCTTCGGTTATTAGAGTAAACTCACCATTTCCTTTTTTGTCAACAAACATAAATTGCAAACTGTCAGAATAAATCCAAACCTGATAGGGGCGTGTTTCGGTGGCGTAACGGTGATCATCTATTTTGATTGGTTTTCCGTAAAGGATGTAAATTTTTCCCTGATCGGTTTCCCAACCCTCTTTATTCCGAGTCGAATATTTTCGGTTTGCATACTGCACGCGATGAAAAAATTCGGCAAGCAGTTCGTTATAAACCGTACCCGGACTGGGATCTCTTTTTTTCCAATAAGCTTTAAACCAGGCTTCCAATTCTTTCCGACTCAGGCTTTTCGCTTTTTTAAATGTCTTCTCATCCAAAATTAAGCGCATGGGACGAACGGCTAAATCGTACTTGTACAAATATGTGGGTTTATCGAACCAGACAACCTGAAACTTTTTTTCCTTATGCCATTTTTCACAGGAAAATCGCAACAGATACGCTCCTTCTTCCAATGAATCGTACGGCATGGGGAACAAGATATCAAATATCCCGCTATCGCCTTTTACTGTAAGAAATTTTTGAAAATAAAGCTTCTTACCCTCTTCGGTTTTTCGGTAAATTCTAACGTTGAACGTTAATCGATCGCTCCGGCGATTTAATAACCTCAAAAACGCCAGGGAAGGACGGCTAAATTCCAGAATTTCATCTCTGCCCAACAAAGGTAAATTGCCGCTGTCGGGCGCGGACTTGAGAAAAGTAATTTCGGTAGATGCCCAGTCGCCGGCGTATTTTTTGATCTCAAATTTTTGTTTGAATGTGTCAACCACTTGCGAAACCATATCCTGAATCTCTAAAAAACATTCAAACTTGCCAAATTTTGGACCCCTCCAGTCATTTCTGAAAACAGGCAGCTTGTAAAGCCGGTATTGCATCTTTACCTTGGAATTTGTCTCGTTAAAATTTGTGACAAAAACGTCTTCGACCCAGGAATTTTTATTTACCAACGTGGTCTTATTATCGCGAACCGCGAAAGTAACCCGAAAACGACTATGGTAACGATCGTCCTTTTTCTCGAACTGCAATTTATCGTTTTGAATATTGATCGCTAAAAAGACCACGGGCTTCCAGTCTTTGGTGCGATGCACAAATAACTGATAACTGATTTCGGGACGACGATCGACTTTAAATCCGTATCTGGTCTTCTTTTGCTCGATCGATTTTTTGTGTTGAGCGTTCGCGAACAGAACGATAACCAATATCCAGATAAATATTCTTGTAAACATATTCATTATCCCCTTAAATTAAGAATTTAAAGGCTCTAAATTTGCAAATCAAGTTAGGAAACCTGATTTTCTGCAGCTTAACGGATCGACGGGTGATTTAGGTCGGGTTTTTGTTTTAATTGGGGGAATTATGCGCGCTCTGATTATTTTGATATTGAGTTTCGGCTTCTTTCTGCAATGTTCTTTGTACGCTTCCGATCCTCAGTTTAAAGACGAAAAAGTTATCTACCTCTCGCAAATCGATTACAGTTTTTCTTTAGAGAACGCGCCCTTGGATTCGTCTTTGCAGTTTTTTGTAAATTCCGCGGAGGAGGCAACAAACCTCCGCGCCCTTCCCTTTAAATTTGATTCGGCTTCAATGACCGTTCAGATAGGTCCCGTCAATTTTCCCGCCGGAGGGCGCTATTTAATTTCTTCTCCTCAATTAAACTGGAATGCAGAAATTCATGTGATTCCCGGCTGGTTGAGTTTACTTCCGCCTTTTATCGCCATTTTGTTTGCCCTCTTATTCCGGCAGGTTATTCTTTCTTTATTCATCGGAACATGGATCGGTGTCACGTTTATTTATGATTACAACCCTTTTATCGGCTTTTTAAACACGCTAACGGACTACATCGGAAAGGCGCCGGCGGATGAAGAACGGATGGCTATTTTGATTTTCAGCCTGGCTCTCGGGGGAATGGTGGGCGTTATTTCAAAATCGGGCGGAACCATGGGCATTGTGCATCGGCTTACCCGCTTTGCCTCGAATCGCCGCAGAGGACAGTTTGCAACTTGGCTTATGGGCATTTTAATCTTTTTTGACGACTACGCCAATACCCTGATTGTGGGCAACACCATGCGTCCGTTGACCGATCGTTTAAAAATCAGCCGGGAAAAACTTTCGTACCTTGTGGATTCTACCGCGGCGCCGGTTGCCAATATTGCCATTATTTCCACCTGGATAGGTTATCAGTTGAGCTTAATGAACGATTCGTTCCAAAACATGGGACTGGACATAAATCCTTACCTCACCTTTTTTAAAACCATTCCTTACAACTTTTATCCCTTGTTCACGCTGGCGTTCGGGCTTTTTGTCGCACTGACGGGTCGCGATCTTTTTTCCATGTTGAAAGCCGAAAAAAGATGCGTTGAAAAAGGAAACGTGCTCAGAGACGGCGCTCTGCCGCTCGCCGATCTCGACAGCACCGAACTAAAGCCAGCCTCAAACATCCCCTTGCGCTGGTTCAATGCCGCCATTCCCATTGCAACGGTTATTTTGGTCACACTTTGGGGATTGTGGTTTACGGGCTACCGAAATACGGCAAAAGCCGGACTGATCACTCCGGATATGGGAACCGTACACTTTGTCAGCCTGGTTATCGGCAACGCCGATTCATTTGCGGTTTTAATGTGGGCTTCGTTCAGCGGCGGGATCGCGGCTATTTTCCTGGCGATGATTCAAAAACTGCTCAATTTAAATCAGGCGCTCATGGCATGGGTGAGCGGAGTTAAAGCCATGGTCATGGCAGCCATCATTTTGGTTTTAGCCTGGTCTATCGGGAATATCTGTACCGATATTCAAACGGCTAATTACGTAATCTATTTAACCCGCGATATGCTTTCTCCGCATTTAATTCCGGCAATTGCTTTTTTAGTCGCCGGAATTATTTCACTATCGACCGGAACATCATGGGGCACAATGGCAATTCTGCTCCCGATTGTAATTCCCATTGCCTATCAATTGCCAAGATTAGACCCCACCATAAGCGTTGGCTTGCAAAACAGTATCTTTTTGAGTTCCATTGCATCGATTTTAGCCGGCGCTACCTTTGGAGACCATTGCTCTCCCATTTCTGATACAACCATTATGTCTTCGATGGCTTCCGGCGCCGATCATGTGGACCACGTAAGAACCCAATTGCCTTACGCACTGTTAACGGCGGGCGTCAGCGTTATATTGGGCTACTTGTTAATAGGATTGGGAGTAAGCGTCTGGATCAGCCTTTTCGCGGGGTTTATTTCGCTCTTCGTTATAATCAGGTTTTTCGGAAAACATGCTTAATTAAGGCAACCACACGGAATTTTTCCGATTATTTACCGTAATTTAAATTTTTGTATATTGGCTCCGTGAGACAATAATTAAAAGAACAAACGGCGACGGAATCAGAACCTCGAATAAGGCGCGGCTTTGTGAGTAAGCGGAAGAAAAATCAAATTTTGTATTTTCAACCAACTCGTTAAAGTGAAAAGAGATGAATCCGGAAAACATCTTAAACTTTTTTAAGAACCTTCGCACTAAATCGGAGGGAAGTTCGGTTCCCAAAAAGTTAGGGGTCTTTGGCGGCGTATTCACCCCGGATGTGCTGACAATTCTCGGCGTAATAATGTACCTGCGTCTGGGCTGGGTTGTGGGCAACGCTGGTTTTTGGGGCGCTGTCGTCATTATTGTGCTGGCAAAAGCCATTACCTTTTGCACAGCTCTTTCCATGTCTTCGATTACCACCAACATCAAAATCGGTGCGGGCGGAGCTTATTCCATTATCTCAAAATCTTTGGGACTGGAAGCCGGAGGCAGCATTGGCATTCCTTTTTACATTTCACAAACCTTATCCGCGGCGCTGTACATTGTCGGTTTTACCGAAGGGTGGTTACGAATCTTTCCTTCGCATCCGGCGTTTGTGGTTTCTACCGTGGTCTGGGCAACGCTAATCATCATCGCCTCTATTAGCACGCATTTTGCAATACGAATTCAATACATCATTTTAACCGTCATCGGTATTTCTCTTCTCTCTTTTTTCCTCACGTCGGAGAAATCGTTGCCGGCTTTGCCTTTAATCGGAAACTTTGAGGACGGTAATTTTTGGTATGTTTTTGCGATCTTTTTTCCCGCCGCCACGGGAATTATGGCTGGAGCAAATTTATCGGGAGAATTAAAAGACCCCCGAAAGGCTATTCCCCTCGGCACGTTAAGCGCCATCGGAGTTACAATGGTCATTTACATCGCCCTGGCGTACACGGCGGCTAAATATATTCCAGCTCAGGAATTACGCTCCAATCAAATGGTAATGGTTGACCACGCCCGTTGGGGAGCGCTGGTTTTAATGGGCATTCTGGCTGCGACCTTTTCTTCCGCGCTGGGAAGCATTTTAGGCGCTCCGCGTATTCTGCAGGCGTTGGCGGGACACAAAACCGTTCCTTTCTCTAAATTTTTTGTACAAAAAACAAAAACCAACGAACCGCTGAACGCCATTATCTTTACAGCCGTTATTATCGAAGTGGCTCTGATTCTAGGAAATCTTAACGCTTTGGCTGCTTTGATTACTATGTTCTTTTTAATCACTTACGGCATGATTAATTTAGTGGTTTTCATTCAGCAGAAAATGCACATTATCAGCTTCAGACCCACATTCAAAATCCCTTCGTTTGTTCCTTTTATCGGAGCAACAGGCAGTATTTTTGTGATGTTTTTGATAAACCCGGTTTTCAGCGTTATTGCCATTGCCATCATTATCAGCTTGTACGTTTGGCTGGGACGCAGAGGGCTAAAAGCCGAATGGGGCGACATCCGCGGCGGAATGTTTTTAATTCTGGCGGAACGGGCAGTACGTATTGCCGCCCGATTTCCGCGCAATCAAATTTCATGGAAGCCGGATTTGTTGATTCCCATTGACAACCCTAAAATCTGGTCGGGATCTCTTCTTTTTATTAAAAACATCGTCTATCCTTCGGGCAGCATTTTTGCTTTTACGGTAACAAACACTAATGTGCAAACAACCGAAAAAGAACTCACCGAGTTATTATCGCCCTTTCAAACGCAGCACCTGCTTGTAAATTCCACGGTAATCGAAGACACCCAGTTCCTGCACGGAGCGCGTCTTGTTATTCAGGCGCTTAATGCGTGTTCAATGCGCCCGAATGCCATATTTCTTACGCTGGGAAGCAATCAGGAAAAAGACAAAACAATAGACGAATTGTTCAAATATGCGGTGGATCATGGTTTGGGCGTTATTATTTTAAGACAGCATCCGAGAATTGCCTTCGGCATGCAAAAAGACCTCAACCTTTGGCTGCGCGACAAAAGCCCGAACTGGCATCTTGCCATTCTCATTGCTCTGCAATTGCAGTTAAACTGGGAAGGCAAATTAAACTTAATAACCGTCGCTCACGACCTCAAAGAAAAACCGCGTCTGCATCGCTTCCTCGAACGCTTAAGCGATCAGGCTCGATTGCCCTCATTGACCGAATTTCATGTTTTAAGCGGTGAATTCAGGGAAACATTGCAAAACGCTCCCAACGCCGATATTAATATTTTTGGCTTAAGCGACACGCTTCCCTTTGAGTTTATGCACAAGGCTCCGGAATTGACCAAATCTTCCTGTCTTTTTATTAAAGATTCCGGTCTGGAAAACGCCCTGGTCTGAAAGAGCATTATCGATAGTCTGACCGCTTTGAAAAAAATACTTTCTTAACGACCTGAATATGGATTGTTTTGAATAAAAATCTTGCTTATCTTTCGCTCGTTTTATATTGAACGGAATCTTGCGTAAATATGGATAAAAAATCAAGGATTCGGAAATATCTTCCTATTTTGGTCGTCGCGCTGCTATCTCTAATATGGAGTTCCACCTGGCTGGCGATAAAGATCGGTCTTGAATCCATGCCGCCGTTTTTATCCGCCGGATGGCGGTTCTTAATTGCCTTTGTTCCGCTGCTTGCCTTTTCGCTAAAAATGAATCGTCCTATCCCTAAAGATTGGCGTACTCATCTTTTTTTCATAGGATTCAGTTTAATCAATTTTACCGGCGGATACGCGCTTGTTTACTGGGGTGAACAGTACATCAATTCAGGGCTGGCTTCGGTGCTTTTTTCGGTGATGCCTTTTTACGTTGCTCTGTTTTCCATAAAACTTCTGCCCTCTGAGCAGATTACCTTCAAAAAAATGATCGGGATTATCGTTGGTTTTGCCGGTGTTGTGATCATCTTTCACGATCAGCTAAAACTCAGCCATCCTTACGGACTTTACGGTATGATCGCGGTTTTAATCAGCCCGGGATTTTCCGCCATCGGGACCATTGTGGGGAAAAAAGCGCGGAGTCGTTTTCATCCCGTCACCCTGAATACATTTCCCATTCTTTACACGGCAATCACTTTATTTGCAATCCATTTTATGTTTGAGCAAGGGCAGGATATTTCTTATGACCTGAAAGCGATTCTTTCTTTGTTGTATCTTGGTCTTATGGGAACCGCGCTTGCCTTTGTGCTTTACTTTTGGCTGCTTAAAACCACTTCCGCCGTGCTTATGTCTCTTATTACCTTTATTACTCCGCCCATGGCTTTGTTTTGGGGGTGGCTGATCAAAGGAGAACCCATCACACTACAACTGGTATTGGGAATGATTATTATTTTAGCCGGAATAGGAGTGGTAAGCAAGTCTTCGGGCTAACAAAAAGGCGGAAATTATTCCGCCTTTGCGCAATATTTAGCGATTACTTTACGACCAGGTTCCCGAATCCGATACCGCTCCGTTATCATACACCCACCAGCTTCCGGAGCCCTCGGAAGTCCATGTCGCTTTAAAAGTCAATTGGCTGCTCTCATAGTATTCCAGACTTCCCGAAAGGTCTGTTTTTTGCGTGACAACAATTTTGACATCCGAGAGATAACTCCAAAATGTCATAGTAACCGTCCCATCATCGTATTTCTGCCAGTTCCATTCAAAAACCTCTTCCCCTGTTTTATTGTCATTCACCACCAAAGAACCCGACTTGCCGTCCAAAGCCGACCAGGCTTCAATAAAAACAAAGTTGTCAAATTTATTCTCTCCCAGGGAACCGTCATAGACTACTTTCCAGTGATATTGACGGTCTTCTATATTAATCGTGAGGGTGATCTTCAGAGTGCCGTTAGTCCACGAATAAACCCATGGCGGACCGTCCGTTGTGCCGGCGGCGTCTCCGACCTTCCGTGTCTGAACCTGAGGAGTCAATAGGGCGGTATATGTTTGAAAAGAATTCAGCAAATTCAGATAAGTAACGGTTAAATTTGCCTGAGGATCGGTAGAATTTTTCATTTTGGCGGGCGACTCAATTTGGCTGATTTCCAAACCCTGCGGCGGTTGTTCCTGTTGATCCACGGGATTATTTTTATCGCTTGAACAGGCAAAGATGCCCAGCGATAAGACTGTAATAATTGCGAATAATTTGAAGTAACTCATGCTTACTCCCCCTGTTTTATGATTGGTTATTTTATTAATTCGGGAATTTCCGAATAGTTTTTTATTGAATTATATTTGCATATTCTACCCTAATTCAAATATTAAGCAATGATCGCTGTCAAATCTTGTTAATAAAATCAGGCGAGAATTTTTTTAAACTGTTCCAGAGCAAAATCAATTTCGTCCGCCGTTGTGGAATATGAAAAGCTGCAACGGATGGAGCTGTTGATAACTTTTTCGGACAAACCCATTGCCCGTAAAACATGGGAAGGTTTCACGCTTCCGGAACTGCAAGCCGAACCGACGGAAACCGCGACCCCGGCTAAGTCTAATTTCATTAACAAACTTTGATGGTCGATTCCGGGAAAAGCAATTTGTGAAATAAAAGGAGAACGCGGCGCATTTTCCCCGACAACTTTTGCCTGGGGATAAATTTCGACAAGGGATTTTTCAAAGTACGCCTGAAGTTTTTTTACCCGAGAATTCGTCTTTATTTTTTCGCGAATCAGTTTGGTAACGGTTTCAAAGCCCACGATTCCGGTAACATTTTCCGTTCCGGCGCGCAAATTTGCCTCCTGATGTCCGCCGTGAATAAAGGGCTGCATCGGCGTGCCGCTTTTAATGTAAACAGCTCCCACGCCTTTCGGTCCATGAATTTTGTGAGCCGAAAGGGTCATAATATCAACGGGCAATTGTTGCAGAGAAAAATTGATTTTACCAAAAGCCTGAACCCCGTCACAATGGAATGTAACATTATTCTCCTGACACAATTCTCCTATTTCTTCGACAGGGTTAATAACCCCGGTCTCATTGTTCACAAACATAACAGAGACAAGAACGGTATTGCTGCATAATAATCTTTCAATTTCTTCCACGCGAATTTGTCCCGTGGCGTCAGGTTTAACATACGATACCCGGATTCCCTGATTTTCCAGATATTTAGCCGTCTGCAACACCGAAGGGTGTTCGATTGCCGACACAATCACATGATTTCCGACATTCTTTTTAGCCTCAACCACGCCCTTCAATCCCCAATTATTACCTTCGGTTCCTCCGCTTGTAAACACGATTTATCCGGCGCTGCATCCTATTATCTGCGCTAAAGATCCGCGAGCTTCTTCTATTTTAACTTTTGCCATTTGTCCGAAATAATGTGTACTGGACGGATTTCCGTAATTCTTTTTATCCCATTCAACCATAGCCTGAATCACTTTTTGATCCAAAGGGGTTGTCGCGGCATTATCAAGATAAACACGACGCATCGAATTTTTCCTCTGATTTTTTTAGTTTCTAACTTTTTAGTTTGGTATTTTATTGCAATAATTTTAAATTTTCAAAAACAAAACACAAAAAATCTTATGTATTTGAAAACAATTATTCTGTACACTTTTATTTTTTTAAGCGTCTTCCGGAACACAGGTTTTGCTTCCTTTGAACCGGGAAGAAAACCCTGCAGTTATCTGGCAAGAGGAAGCTCCGGAATAGCTTCCGCCGGTCTTTCTTCCGGTTTTTTGGTTAATCCCGCTTTGCTCGCCCTTACAAATCAAAATGAGCTTAATCTTTTTTATCGCAATTATTACAGCATCCCTCAGTTTAACGAAATAGCTTTAAGCTTGAATTTTCGCTTTTTCAAGATTCCGACCGGTCTTTCGATAAGTCAGTTTGGCAATAATAATTACAAAGAACAAGAACTGTTTTTTTCGTCCGCCATGAAACTTTCGGACAATTTCTCGATCGGCTTTGCAGCTCAGCTTTATTTACTGCAAATAAAAAAATACGGGAACTACTCTTCGTTCGGCACAATTATCGCTTCTCATTTAAATCTTTTACCATGGCTAAGCTTAGCTACCGTTGTCGGCAATCTCAACGAACCTGAAATGAAAGGGCATAAAGGGGATATTCCGGTTTATTTCATTTCCGGCGTACAAATAAAACCGCTTAATCAACTGGAACTCACCTTCGACATTTTTAAAGACAGCCGCTTCAATTTTGACTTTAGATACGGACTTAGTTACAAATTAGCTTCATCGGTTCAATTTCTTTTAGGATTCAGAGAACAGGTTCACACCTTTTCAATCGGATTAGAGATCAGGAAGAAAATTATCCGATTAAATTATGCTTTTGAATATCATCCTGAACTGGGCGTCAGCAACTCATTCGGAGTAGCCTATGTTCTTTAGATTTTCGATGCAACCTAAAAAAACGGATTACAAACCATTACTTCAAAGTATCAAAAATTATTTTCTGTTCAAAATTTTAATTTTATCCGTTATTTTCTCGTTTGTCGTTGTGCTGCCCGGCTACGCCCAAATCAGTCTCGACAAAAAAATAAGACAAAACCGTTCGCTGCTTAAGGAGATAGAATCGCAAATAGAAAGACTTCGGCTCAAAATTTTTTCCGCCCGGCAAAAAGAAGCCGCCATAGTCACACAAATCGAACTTTTGGATCACGAGATGTCTTTAATCATCCGTAGTAAAGGCATTCTTGAGCAGGAAACCAAACTTCTGGGACAAAAAATAGAAAACACGAAGCGGCAACTAAAGGCAACGGAAAAACGCCTTCAAAAACTTAAAGAGCTATATGCGCGAAGAGCCGTTTATTCTTATAAATACGGTCGCGCCCGAAATCTCGAACTTCTTTTGACATCCAATTCCATTAATCAGGCGCTGATTCGTCTTAAATATCTGAAACAAATTGCCAATCATGACGAAACCTTGATGAAACTTATCAAAGAGAAAAAGACTCAAATTCAACAAATGAAAGCCGAACTGGAGTTGACATTTAGCCGCAAGACCGACGCTCTTTCTCAAATCCGCAGGAAAGCCGAAAATTACCTTGCCCGAAAATCGGAGAAAGAACAGTTGCTTAAAAAGTTGAAATGGACTCAGAGCACGTATCAAAAACAATTGAGCCGGAAAGACCGGGAACGTCGGCAAATTCTGACTCTTATACTTTCGCTGGAAAAAGAGCGTAAATCGCAAAGAAGCGTCACCCCGAAAGAGGCGCCGCCGGAATTTAATTTTCAGAATATCGTTAAAGCGCGCGGTAAACTACCGTGGCCCGTTAAAGGAAAGGTTATTACCCATTATGGCAAGCAAAGAGATCCTGATTCGCGCACCTATATCAAAAACACTGATATTGAGATAACGGCTCCCGTCGGCACGCCGGTGCGTTGCGTGTTTCCGGGCGTGGTTCGAATAATAACCTATTTACCCGGCTACGGCAATACGATTATCGTGGATCACGGAAAAGGCTATTATTCGGTTTATTCCCATCTGGCGGAAATTTATGTGTACAAAAATTCTTATGTGGATAAAAATCAGATTCTCGGCAAAGTCGGCGAATCGGGTTATATCGGTCCTGTGAGTTTACGTTTCGGCATTTACGGGAACAATAAAACCTACAATCCGGAAAATTGGCTCGAATAAATTTAAAAGATTTTTCTCCGCGTTTTCCGATAGGGCATCGGCTCCGAATGTTTAGTGCATTTTTCTGTGGGCGCGTATTTTAGATTAAACAACTCTTCAAAAGTATCCGGGCAATAGGGTGTGGCAAGTAAACGGGTTTCTTTACAAATTTTTAATCGAACCACTCCCGAGCATTGCGGAAAATCATATTTACTGATATCCAAAGAATCATAGACCATTTTCATGAAATCAGCCCAAAAGGGCAGCGCCGCCACCGCGCCGGACATTCCTCTTCCCAAGCTGTACTTAAAATCATCCAGCCCAACCCATACGCCCGCGACAATATCCGGAGTAAAGCCGATAAACCAGGCGTCGGTGTAAGAATTTGTGGTGCCTGTTTTACCGCCGGCTTTTTTGTAAAATTTGAAAACGGTTCTTGCCCTGACTCCGGTTCCGCGATTTATCACAGTCTGCAGCATGTCATTCATGATGTAGGTGGTTTCCGGTGAAAGCGCTTCTTTCATTTTGGGGTGCGCGCTGTAAATTACGTTTCCGTTTCTGTCCTCAATTTTCAAAATTGAAATGGGATAGACATGCACGCCGTTATTGGCGAAAATGCCGTAAGCCGAAACGATTTCCAGAGGAATTACGTCGGCGCTTCCGAGAGCCAGCGAAGAATAGGGGGGAAGCGGAGTGGATATCCCCATCTCGCGCGCATATTTAATAACCACCTGAGGAGTAATATCGGCAATTAACCTCACGGCTACGGAATTCAAGGACCTTCTCAGGGCTTCGCGCAGGGTAACCATTTTACCGCTGAATGTTCCGCTGTAATTTTGCGGAGTCCATCGGGTGCTGTCGGGATTGAATTCTACGCTTGGCAGATCGGGATATTCGGAAGCCGGAGAATATCCGTTGTCAATGGCTGCCGTGTACAGAAACGGTTTAAAAGCCGATCCCGGCTGACGCATCATTTGGGTTACGCGATTCCATTTGGATTTGTTAAAATCACGCCCGCCGATCATCGCCAAAATGTGCCCGGTATGTGGATCGATTGCCACAAAGGCTAACTGAACCGTGCTTAAAGATTGAAATGCGGAATCGCCCAGCTCCTCTTTTAATTTTATAAATGTCGATTGTCTTCTTACCCGTTCCTGAATTTTATCGATGTGTTTTGCGACCGCCATTTCCATGTATTTTTGGATTCGCGTATCCAGGGTAGTGTAAATGCGCAGACCGTCTTCATAGATATTGACGCCCAGCGAATCCTGAAGCTGATTCAACTTACGGCGGACATGCTCGGTAAAATAGGGAGCCACTTTCATTTTATAAGGATCGGTAATGTTCAATCCCAAAGGCAGTTGTTTAAGGCTGTCAAACTCCGCCTTGGTCAGTTTCCCATTTTCCATCATCATGCTTAAAACGACATTGCGCCGTCTCAACGAACGTTCGGGATGGCGAATCGGAGAATAATAAGTTTGTCCCTTTAAAACGCCTATCAGCAATGCGGCTTCCTGAACATTTAAATCTTCCACTTCTTTGTCAAAATAGCGTTTTGCCGCGGCGCGAATTCCATAGGCATTATTCCCGAAAAAGGTAATGTTGAGGTACATGCTCAATATTTCTTCTTTGGAATAGGTTCGCTCAATCTGAATTGCCGTTAACGCTTCTTTTATTTTTCTTTTTATGGTTTGCGCATGCCCGAAATAAAGATTGCGAGCCAACTGCATGGTTATGGTGCTTGCGCCCTGCTTAAAATCAAAATGCATTAAATCAACCAGAAGCGCCCTCGCAATTCCGGAAAGATTAATTCCCCAATGGTTAAAAAAATCTCTGTCCTCGGTGGAAATCAAAGCGTCGATTACATAAGGAGGTATTTTTTCATAGGGCGTAAAAGTCCGGTTAAAGGTAAAAAACGAGTGTATCACTTCGCCGTCCGCCGAATAAACCACGGTAGCCATTTCCGGATCTATTCGCTCTAATTTTTCCAACGAAGGCAATTCTTTGCTTAATTGATACAGAAAATACGAGCCGACCCCGATCACTAATATCAACAGAAAAGAGACGATCACCCATTTTCGGGAGAAAATTTTCGAAAAAGAGAAGCCCCTCTTTTTTGAACCGGAAGACCTTCTTTTTGATGAAATTGTTATTCTGGATTTCGTAGTCGTATTTCTTCTTTTTCTTTTCATAACAAACCTTTGACTGTAATCCTTTTAATTAAAGCGAATTGTTGTTCATCAAAATATAGGCTAAAAATTAACAAATTTCATATTGTTTTAAAATTTTTTTCATTGGCATGTTTCTTTTCCGGTAAATTACCTTTAATAATCACATAATTTATTGTTTTTTTGATTACCTTAAAAAATTCATTTTGTTCCTTTCTTACGGAACTTCATTCAACCGACGGCGGTTATTAGAAAATACTTGCGATTAATTCATTTTTTTGACGCAAATGAGGCACTTTATAATTGTTATCGCAAAACTCGGCTTGTTATTTATGATCAGTAATTTTATATTAGGCAACTTATTATGAAACGAATAATTATTGTATTATTTTTAGCAATAGTATTTAGCTT
>JAJRSN010000507.1 GCA_024278715.1 Calditrichota bacterium | reverse complement strand
GGGCAGAGAAGAAGGGAGAGGTCAATTTATTCCCAGCAATAAATTACTGGGCTACTTTCATTCAATTCCTCCGGAATTTTTCTAAACAACTAAACAAATAAACAAATAAACCTTTTCCTTCCATCCCCCGACAATCCCAACTTTGTTACTTTGTCACTTTGTCACTTGTTACTCGTCACGCGTCACGTCTCTAACACTCTCCTTGTCCTCTATCGTCAGAACACGCCGGATTTTTAGAAAAATCAATTATTAACCTCTGTCACCCGTTCGCCATGGCTTCCAATTTTTTAAGCAGTTCTTCCAGTTCTAAATTCGCCTCTTCCCATCGTGTTTCCCAGTGCCGCAAATCTTCCGTCAGGCGGTCGTACTCTTTTTTAAGGCTAACCACCTCTTCGCTGTTTTGATACGTTTCGGGTCTGGCTAACAGCTCTTCCAATTGTTTTTTACGTTCGTCGCCTTCTTCAATCTTTGATTCCAACTGCCCGATTTCTTTTTGCAGGGAATTGCGCTGTTTGCTTATCGCCTGCCTTGCCTGCGCTTCGAGACGCTTTTGTTCTTTGGATTTTTTGGTGTTTGATTTCGGTTGATTTTTTTCTCCGGCGGACGCCTCTTTTAACGCCTGTCTCTCACCCGCCGAGCGGAGCTCTTTAAAACGCAGATAATCGCTGTAATTCCCTTCGTACAAATTCAACGCCCCGTCTTTTAGTTCTAATACGCGATGAACCAATTTATCCAGAAAATAGCGGTCGTGAGAAATGATGAGCAAAGTGCCGTCGTAATCGCCCAAAGCATATTCCAGCGCTTCCTTGGAATTCAGATCCAAATGATTCGTGGGTTCGTCCATGATCAAAAAATTGGCGGGCGAAAGGAGAATTTTAGCCAGCGACACGCGCGCTTTTTCACCTCCGGAAAGTACGGAAATCGGTTTTTCGACTGTATCTCCGCCAAAGCCGAACACACCCAGAATATCCCGCACTCTGGTGCGGAATTCCGGCGCAGCGTGCGCGCTGACTTCATTAAACACTGTGTTGTCAAAGTTCAAAGAATCAATCTGATGCTGAGCATAATAGCCTGCCTTAACATGCTCGCCCAATTTTACCGTTCCTTTTACCGGAGTTAACTCTCCGCAAATCAAACGCGTCAACGTCGTCTTTCCGGCGCCGTTTCGTCCCACAAGCGCCACCTTTTCTCCGCGGTAAAGATTTAAGTCAATCTCCTTCAACACCCAATTCTGACTCTCCGAATAACGGAACGATAAATCTTTTATCTGCAAAACATCTTTATAACTGGAAATATTTGCTTTTATTTTAAAACGCATCGATTTTTTGGCGTCCGGCAGTTCGATGCGCTGCAATTTTTCCAGACGCTTGATGCGGCTTTGAACCTGCGCCGCTTTGGTGGCTTTGTAACGAAAACGATCGATAAAGCGTTGAATGCGCTCGATCTCCGCCTGTTGTTCTTCCCACTTTTTAACAATGAGCTCTTCTTCTTTCGCCTTTTCTTCTTCGTAAAAACGATAATTCCCGCTGTAAAGCTTTAAAGTTCCGCGATATAATTCGGCGATGTGCTGAGCGAGACGATCCAGAAAAAAACGATCGTGCGAAACGATGATCATACTGCCGGTAAACGTGCGCAAAAAGTTTTCGATCCATTCAAGAGAAGGCAAATCGAGATGGTTGGTCGGCTCGTCCAGAAGCAGCAGATCGGGTTTAATCAGCAGAATTTTAGCAAGATAGGCGCGCATCCGCCAGCCGCCGCTAAAGTCTTTTAACGGTCGGAAAAAATCGCTTTCCTTAAAACCCAAACCCGTTAAAATCTTTTTGGCTTCTGATTCCATTTCGTACCCGCCGAGCATGGCAAAGCGATCCTGCAAATGACCCAGCCGATTCAGCAAGGCGGAATTGTTTTCCTGCCCGCTGCTCAACTGATGCTGAATTTTGTGGATTTCCAGTTCGATTTGTTGAATCTCCGCTTTGCTTTCCAGAACGGCTCCCAGAAGCGTGCCTTTGTCAAACGCCAGATTCTCCTGCGGCAGATAACCGATGCCGTAATTTTTGGGTTTGATAATGCCGCCGGAAAGGGGCTGGAGTTCTCCCGCTAAAATCCGCAATAATGTGGTTTTTCCCGTACCGTTCGGACCCACCAGACCGATGCGCTGCCCGGGATGAACGGACAAATTTATATGATCAAGCAATAAACGTTCGCCGATTGCATAAGTCAAATTGCTTATCTGTAACATGAATTCACCTCAGTTGCTGACAAAGTGCAAATTTAGAGAAAAGAAGGTCACAAATCCAACGCAATAAATGACCGCAGATGACCGCAGATTAACCTGATTTCGCTGATTCCGCAAATCAAATTGAATCTTTTGGATTTTTTGTGCCTTAAAACAGTAAAACTTGTTTCATCTTCAATTGCAATTTAAAATTTATTTTATTCTCTGTGCACTTTGTGACTTCTTTGTGAGCTTGGTGGTAATTTTCTCCCGCGGATTGAACAGAAATAACAAGTCGTTTTTCGATTATCTTTTAAAATTGATTTTCCGATGTGTAATTTTAGACAATTCAATGTCTCTAACTTCGCCGCCTGACGGGGAGATTGACATAAATCGTCAATCCTTTTAACTTGTCTCAGGTTTAAAATTCGGAAGGAGCGATTTTATGCGGTATTCGCTCGAAGTTTACCGGGGACAAACCCTGCTGTATTTTTCGGACAAGAAATGGCTCCATCCCTTATTTGATTTGGAGCGTTTTTTGCGGAAAAGCAAAATCGATCCCGCCGAGCTCTTGTTGAAAGACAAAATAATCGGACGCGCAGCCGCTTTGATCATCTGCCATTTAAACATCAAAAACGTGCACGCCCAAACCCTCAGCCGCCTGGCGCAGGAAGTGCTCGACTTTCACAAAATCGCTTACACCTACGATCTTTTGATCGACGCGGTAGCCTGCAAAACCGAACTGCTTTTGCGGAATGAGCTCGATCCTTTAAAGGGTTATCTTCTGGTGCGGACGCGCGTTCAGGCTTCGGAAGACGCTTCTTCC
>JAJRSN010000506.1 GCA_024278715.1 Calditrichota bacterium | reverse complement strand
GACTTTTCAGAATATGCGGCAATAGCGGCGGAAAGACGTATTTTTTGATCTTTATCGGTTAAAATATTAAATAATTTTCCTGTATCATCGCCATCCATACTGACAATTGCATAATATCCGCTATTGAACCATACCCGATCAACTTCTTTGATTTTAATTTTTTCTTTTATTGCTTCCTTGAATTTTTGTGCAATCGGATTATCACTAAAATAGTATTCATAAGGAAGGTGAAAAATTACTTCTTTGGACTGATAATTTTTCAATAAATTATTGATTTCCTTTCCTTCCAGAGCATTTAGTTCGTCATCAATAGCATCTGATTCCAAAAAATCACGAACAAATGTATTAATGTCCTTTTTTATCATTTCGTAATTATTTTCCAAAATATCGCGAATAACCTTGGCGGCAATTGAAGTGGTCGAAAGAAAAGGGGTAAGTTTTAATTGCTGTTTAAGATATAACAACAAGCCTCTTTTAATAGTGCAAACCGCGCATAAGGGTTCGTCCTTGTTTCCGCGGCGCGTTTTTTTTAGAGTAATAACGCTTTTGTAGTTTCCACAAAGTGAGCATTTCTCCGACTTGGATTCAACCTGGTTAACCGAATCGTCAAAGGTATTGAAAAGATAGATCCTGCCCCTGGCGGCAATAGCTCTTAACATCTCCTCCCAATCGTCGCTTTCATCGGCTTTTCTTGTAACCCAAAACAGACGAAAATAATCTTTAAGTTGCTGTTGAGCTAAAGTGCTTGTGTCTTCATTGTAATAGTAGTATTTCTGTATTAGTGTATTTTTGCTTTTCTCGAAGATTTCATTCAAAATATTTTGAAATTCAAGAGATATTTTTTGCGGCATATCCGGCTTGTTATGGCGGCACAGAATTTGATCAGGAATACTTCCTGCAGCAATCTCATTCTTTGAATTCCCAGGATTAGTAATCCAGAGAAACAAATTATTACCATGAAAGAAAGGACTTTCAATTACTTTTTCCGGGTGATTGAAGTCTTTGGTGGTTAACTCGATAATTTTTTGGGCTACTTTCCCCATCAGGTAAGAGAATAAAAAGGAGCCTCCCCATACATCCATGGTTTTTCTTGAATTTTGAACATAGTGAAAAATTGGACCGATTTCAAAAACGGTTTGATAGCTCATTTTGAGTATCCCTCTAAAGATATTTCATTATATTTAAAATTTTCTTCTTTAAAAGCAGGGTTGCCTTTAATCCAATTTCTTTTATTATCTTGTAAGTAAGTACAAAAATGACCAATAATATCCGTATTTATTCCAATCTTCTTAATATTATTATCTTTGATTTTTGCTTTTACCGAAAGGCTGGAATAATCATAGTTTAAAATTAGGTACTGGATATGATAACAGTTATTTATTTCGGTCAAAGAAACCCAAACAGGGCTGGACAAACGCGTTACCTCATCGCCGTCATAATGATTAACATTAATAGGCAGTCTATGTCTATTAGAAAATCTGAATTCCAACGGCAAACCAAAAACAGCGCGCTCGACTTCTTTAAGCTCATTAAAATTATGAAAATTGCTATGATCTTTTTCTTTCAAGGCGCGGAAAAATTGCATGGTAACGCCTGCGAAACCGATCGCTTCTTTCCAATTTTTTTCACCGCTATTATTAGATGTTAATCCACTTTTTTGTAAAGCTAAAGCCATTGCCGAGCTTGAAGAAGTATCAACACCAGTTTGATCACCATTTACGGGTTTCGAAAGAAAAAGACGGGCGTTTCTAAAGCAGGGATATGTACCATGAATGTTCTGTTCGTTTAAAGGAAAAAAAGATTTTAGAATTTCAAAATTTTTTTTTAGGGTATCTTGGTAATCTTTTTCATCTTTGTAAGAATTTTTGAAAATGAATTTTTTTCCGTTAATCTCCAGTTTCTCATTATCAGATAAAATTTCAAGATTACCGAACGCTCTTCTTGACCTGGCTCCTATCCCGCCAAACTGAAAAGCCAACCAAAACAATGCAAGTATTTTATTTAATACGTTTTTATTATTAGCGATTATTTTTATTTCAAAAACAGATTCATCGGGTTTAATAAATTCCTTTTTTAGAATAGTGTCCCCGGATCTGCCTTTAAGATTGTGCGCAAAATAGCTTAGCCCGTCAAAATTGACAGGTCTATCATTTACATTATAATATCCATATCTTTTGCCTCTTGTTCTTCTCCAAATGTCTTTTTTAATAGAAGATGAAGTTATTTTCAATTTAAAAGAAGCGGCATTTTCCGTTGAGCCGAACAATTGTTTTTCCTTTTCATATATATCCGAATCTCCCTGAATAGCCCTAAACCACCACCGTAGTACTCCTTTAAAGGCATTAACATTCAACTCTGCCTTAGTTAAACTTACCGGGAATACACCTCTTGAGGTTCTTTCGCATCCTGCGTCAATACTTATTCCGCCTAAAAAAAGCGGGGTTCTTACCTTAAATTTAATGGTTTTCAGTTCCAAGATATTCTCCCAAAAAAATTTTTATCTTATCAATTTGATCCGTCGATTTTCTTTTTATCCCCCAAAATCCCTCATCCGGTAAATTGCCGCCATACCAGCAGTTTTTGAAGTTTTTTCGCAGTTTGTTTATAATCTGCCCTTCTCCGAAAAAATTAATATCTTTAGGGGTTATAATAAGCAAATTCTTGTATTTTCCGAATAAGCGGTCTGTTACCGGGGAAGTATGATCAAAAGGAACCTCAAGAATATCTAATTGTCCTGTACTATTAAAATCAATGCAAATATCCTCAGCCTGCTGTTCTTCTTCTTCAGTAACTCCCTGGCAATGACGATCATAAGCGCGGATTTTCTTAATTTCCTCATCCGTTGCGCCTGCTTTTATTAATCCTTTAATATGCGCCCTATCGTTAACCGAAATAAGTTGCTGCCAACGGTTTAATTTAATCCCCAACAATTCCGCTATCTGTTCAATTGAGGTGAGCTTGACTTCTCCGGCTTTTTCGCAATGATGATCTATAATAATCGATTTGTCTGGAAGCGGGATATCAATATTGAGTTCGACTAATACCGGAATTTCATCTTTTAATTGTTCTATTTCATGGAGATAGGAACTTGCTTTGGCGCCCCAATCAAGCTTTTTGTCAGAAAAAGGCAATCCATAACTTTCCAATATATTACGGATTTCACACATTTCGGCATCATAGCCGCCCAGAAAGAAATAATATTTTTTATCCATTTATACTCTCTTTAATAAATATTTATATAAAATGTATTCTAATCCCAATAATACCGAAAAAGATAAACCGAACAGAACAAATTCAGCAGAATTATTAGATAGGGAATAGCCAATTACAGAAAACAACTTTTGTATTTGCAGCGTAAGCCAGGCAATTTTTTCTCCATTATTAGGATTTAAAAACTTGAAATTCATCCCGAAAAAAGAAGTTATAATAGCAAGAGGTAAAAATAACCCGCCGATATAAGTAAAAATATTTATTTTTTTTGAAATATTTTTTTCATTTAAAGAATCAACAAATTCAAAAAGCGAACTAATTTCTGACTGGACATCCTCCATAAGTTCACGATTTCGCATCATTTTTGACCAAATATCAAAAATCTCGATTCCCTGATCTTGCGCGGTTATTTCCCGAAACCAAAATTTATTCCTGAACAACAGGAACTCCCTATTTAACTTATCAACTTCGGATAAAATATTCCGTAACTTCTTTCTCTCTCTTCTATTGAAGTTCTCACGCGACGGAAGATCATTAATTTGATTGGAAAGTTGTTCGCTACGATCGGAGAAATTAAGAATTGCGCCTCGATAAAATAATAAAAGCACTGCAATCTGATAATACATGGATTGAAAATGGTTATAAATATAACCTACCTCTTTAATATCGGATAAAATGACCGAACTGAATCGAGAAAAGCCATAAAAAGTACCGTAGTTTGTCCAACGATTGTATGTTGAATCTTTTAATAACGTTTTCATTAAATGGGTATTCTGACAGGACGGTTTTTTCCAGTCGATAAATATCATTTGATACCATAAACATATTGATTCGTTTATGGTAGTATCTTCTATACTGTCTTCAAATGCTTTTTTCAATTCTTCAATAAAAATATAATTGGAATTTATAATTTCAATTACATCTTCTCCCTCTTCTGAAAGTTTAATCGGGCTTCCGGGCAAACTGAAATAGGAATGAACAAACATGCGGTCATCGATTATTGGTTTGTAATCGCCGTTTTTGTAATTAAATTCGCTTGTATCCATAAGCTTCGTAATTATATTGCTGAGTGCGGGTTTGTATCCTTCGGGATATTCAAGTAAAAAATTTTCATTGCTGAAATCTGTTGTAATTGTTTTATCACCCAATTGTAATTCTATCAAACGAGGGGCTTCCATTGCATTAATAGCGTCTTTGGATTGACAAATTCCATTTATTATTAAATCGTTTTTCTTAGTTAACTTAAAATCCATTGTAGATTTATAATCAATATTCGCCTCCGGACGTACAAAGGGTATAAAAATTCGTCTGCCATTAGACAGAAATAGCAAATAATCATCTAATGTGTAATATGATATCTTTTTATTTTTTTTATTACTATTATTTTCTAAACTTCCGACAATATTTACAATTTCAAAGATAAGAATACCCACTCCCACTTCAAATAAATGAAGAAAGATGTTCTTTAAAGGGAGTTTAATTTCTTTTTGTTTTACTTCTTTATTATCCTCTTTTTCCGGAGCGCTTATAACTTTATAAAAATTATTATTGTCCGGTATCCTGTATTTTAAAAAAACAACACCATTGGGAGTTTTTTTAATATCTGAGTTATTTTCCTTTGAAAATAAAATATCCCAGATATATGGATAGAAATAGACATATTCGTTATAATCGATTCCATGTTGAATTTTGTAAGGATGATATTCCCAACGGTTATTTTTAAGCGAATCAACAATATTTTTGCGATTTTGCTTAAAGCTAAAGGGAAACATAAAAAACGTGCTAAAAAAATCGGGAACAATTTTTTCACTTAGCATATTATTTCCTAAAATTATTAACATAATAAAAAATCAGGAGGGATTAAAAACGCTTAAATATACAAAGAAAAATACCAAAAGCAAAGCAGGCAACGCGGAAATTATAATTTTTCGATTAAATCAAAAACATTTTTCAGCCAAAAAATATAATGTATCACAAAAAACGACCATCCGTAATGAATAATTAAAAGTTTAGGGTAAAGCCTTATTCGGCTCTTAAATATGCAACTCCTTAACTTTGTAATCCCTTTTCTTTTCAAACTAAGTCCGATGCTAAACCGGCAAAATTCAATTCTTGCATATAACAATCTATATCTCATTCAATATTCTTTATTTCGAATATGGTGAATAGGAAAAAGCAGAACGATATGCGATTTTAATAACTTTGAAAATTATGAGTCCCCGTTTGATTACCCTACTCCCTAAAATTAAGACAGGAAGAACAGGGGCTACAAAACGCAATTAATTATATGAAGACATGCGTTAAATACATATTGAATTACTTTGCACGAGTTCATTAAATATTTTTGCTTTTATAATTATATTGATTATATTCAGAATATTATAAGCAAATAGCTAATACTTTGGAAAAATAAGTTATTGGCTAATATTAACGAGGTGCGGGGTTTAAAATGCCGAACAAACAATTTCTGGTGATCATTGGCGACATTGTCCGATCACGACAAATTAAAAATCGGGCAAAGGCACAAAATCGTTTTTTAAAAATCTTAAAAAGCATTTTTGAGAACAATAAATCGATTTTCGCCTCGCCCCCTACTTTAACCATCGGCGACGAATTTCAGGCGGTGCTAACTACCGCGGACGATCTTTTTTTATTGATCCACCGAATCGAAATCAGTCTGCATCCCATTCAATTGCGCTTTGGTCTCGGAATCGGCGGCATCGACACGCCGATAAACAGCGAGGCGGCAATCGGAATGGACGGAAGCGCATTTCACAGGGCGCGCCGCTCTTTGGAAATCGCCAAGGCTCAAAATTTAAAATATGTTCTGTCGGTTAAAGATTCCGACGAAACCGACGCCAATCGTCTGCTGGTTTCGTGGATAAACGCGGCTATTCAAAGCTGGTCAACGGAAAAGGTAAAAATTTTGGTAAAACGCCGCGAGGGATTAAAGCAAAAGGAAATTGCCGCGCAGCTCAATATTTCTCAGCCCGCGGTTTCGCAACAGATTAATCAGAATTTTTTCAGGTTAATCTTAACCACTGAACGTTTTTTAGAAGAATCGCTGGACAGGCAATTAAAGGGATAAAGCCATGCAACAGGCATTAATTTTTGTTTCTGTCTATTTTTTTGCGCGCATTGTTTTTTACGATATCAACCGCATTCTTTACAATTCGGTTCCCGTAAAAAGCAGAATTTTGGGCAGGATTATTCTAGGCGCGTTGTTTTTTCTTTTGATTCCCGATTTAAGGTTGGCTATTATCTATTTTTTGCTGCATTCTCTTTTGGCATTAGCAGATACCTTTTTAATCTTTAAATCCGAAGCAAAAAAGCCATTGAGCTACGGATTACATCTCGTTTTACTGCTGCTCATCTTATCTTTGAGCGGCGTAATCGAAAGCGCCGTTCTGTTCAATCCGGGCAATCCGCTGTTTATTCTGCCGGAATCTTCGGAAGCCGTTCATTTTTGGCTGTTATTGGCTGGCTACCTTTTTACGATTAAAGAAGGGACGGTATTAATTCGCATGGCGTTGAACCGCCTGAGCACCGTCCCGATCAAAGAAGAAAAAGATCAGGTTACCGATGCCGCCGAATACGAGCGCGGCAAGTGGATCGGAATTCTCGAACGGACATTCATCTTTTTTCTGATCGTGCTGGATCAGGTGGGAGCCATAGCGTTAATCATCGCATTAAAATCATTAGCCCGCTTCAACGAACTGAACAAGAAGAGCTTTGCCGAATATTTTTTGATCGGTTCTCTGTTGTCGCTTTTGGTTGCCAGCATTCCTGCAATTTTGGTCAGGCTTTTATGGTAGATTACTTTCGGGAATATTTGCCCATCAATTCCGCCTTACCAAGAATGTGCCCTTCCATCGCCTTCAGCAGCTCCGCTTTTGTAGCGCCGGGCTTCAGATTCAGCATGGCATCGAGGGCGTACAATTTAAAGTAATAACGATGCACTCCGCTCGGAGGGCAGGGTCCGCCGTAACCGATTCGCCTAAAATCGTTGGTTCCCTGAACGGCGCCGTTCTTTAATTTTTCGTCAGCGGGCACGCCTTCGGACAGTTGCCGAACGCTGTCGGGAATATTGTAAATGACCCAATGAACCCACGTACCCATCGGCGCGTCGGGATCGTCGCTTATCAGGGCAAAAGATTTGGTTTTGTCCGGGACATCGCTCCAGGCTAACGGCGGTGAAACATCGGCTCCGTCGCAGGTATATTTGGAAGGGATCATGCTCCCTTCTTCGAAAACGGAACTTGTTAATTTCATGGTTTTTACGCTCCCTCCTTTTTTTGCTTCAACTTTTGTTTTGGATTGCGATTGGCATTGGATTGTTAAAAATGCCAGCAATATTACCGTTAACATTAAAAAGCGGCGCATATCTTTCCTCCCGGTCACTGGTAATTTTTAATTGTAATTTACACTTGTTGTTACGGATTCCGCAACATAAAAGCAAAATTTTTTATTTAACCAAATCCATATTAATTTAGGCAAAGGGAGGCAAAGATGGCAAAACCCAAACAGGCAATTTTCCGTTTTTATGCCGAGCTCAACGATTTTTTGCCAAAGCAATGGCGTCAAAAAGAGATTACTTACAGTTTTTGGGGCGCGCCCGCGGTTAAGGACGCCATTGAGGCTCTGGGCGTACCGCATCCGGAAGTCGATTTGATTTTGGTGAACAATCGGTCTGTTGATTTTAGCTATTCACTTCAAGGGGGAGACCGGGTGGCTGTTTACCCCACTTTTGAATTATTCGATATCAGTCAGGTGACGCGCTTACGCTGCAAACCATTACGCAAGCCCTGTTTTATTCTGGATTGTAATTTAGGAAAATTAGCCCGAAAGCTGCGTATGCTCGGTTTTGATTCTTTGTATCGAAACGATTTTCAGGATAAAGAAATTATTGATATCGCCCTGAAAGAGCATCGGATTATTTTGACACGTGATATCGGATTATTGAAGAACAATCGGGTGACTCACGGTTATTGGGTGCGGCAGACCGATCCCAGTAAACAATTGGAAGAGGTACTGAGCAAATTCGACCTGTTTTCTCAGAGTCAACCGTTTACCCGTTGTCTGGATTGCAACGGTCTTATTGAACCGGTTCCCAAGGAGGAGGTGATCGAACAAATTCCTCCGAAGGTTCAAAAATTTTTTAATGACTTTTATCGATGCGTCAGGTGTTCGAAAATTTACTGGGAAGGTTCTCACTACGAACGAATGCATGAGACAATTAAAGCCTTAAAATCAAAAAAGCCGAACCGATCCTCTGCGGGATGATCCGGCTTTACGAATAAAATATTTTTTTACTACCTCGATATTTCAGATATTACATTCACCTGTTCGTCGGCATGGTAAGAGCTGCGCACCAAGGGCGCTGATTCCACGTATTTAAATCCCAATTCAAGGGCAAGCCGTTTTAACTCGGCGAATTCCCGCGGCGAATAAAAGCGGTCTAAAGGATAGTGTTCTTTAGTCGGCGGCAAGTACTGTCCGATGGTGATAATATCACAATCAACGGCGCGCAAATCGTGTAAGACTGCGATGATTTCATCCCATTGTTCGCCAAGTCCAACCATGATTCCCGATTTTATGATGAACCCGCGTTGTTTGGCATGATTCAAAACGGAAAAAGAACGATCATATTGCGCCTGGACACGAACATCTTTTTGCAGGCGTTTTACGGTTTCGAGATTGTGATTTAAGATTTGCGGTTTTGCATTAAGCACAGTATCCAGATCGTGTAAATCGCCTTTAAAATCAGGGATCAACACTTCAACGCTGCATTCGGGGACCATTTTATGTATTAGTCGGACGGTTTCCGCAAAGATGTACGCGCCGCCGTCGGAGAGATCATCCCGGGCAACCGAGGTAATTACTGCATGGCGTAAATTCAGTTCCTTCACCGCTTCCGCCACACGGCGCGGTTCATCGGAATCGTATTCGGTGGGACGTCCGACCTCGATATTGCAGAATTTGCAGCTACGGGTACAAATATTTCCTAAAATCATAAAGGTTGCGGTTCGCCTGCTCCAGCATTCGCCGATATTAGGGCAGCGAGCGCTTTCGCAGACGGTGTGCAATTTTTGTCGATTGATCAATCCGCGGACATCTGTGAAATTCGGAGTGGATCCAAACCGGATTTTTAACCATTCCGGTCTTCGCAACCGAACGTTTATTTCACTGTTTGCAGGATTCTGTTTTTTTGACAATGCGCATCCCCGAAATTATTATCTTTTTTATCGTTTGAAACCAAGCCGTAAAATTTAATATTCCCGCGGATTAATATCCAATCAAAAAACACAGAAAACCGAACTACCAACGAATTAAAGTAGAAGCCCAGGTAAAACCGCTTCCGAAGGCAGCGAGGCACACCAGTTTTCCTTCATCGATCAGTCCCTGTTCCAAAGCTTCGCTCATGGCAATGGGGATCGACGCCGCGGTGGTATTTCCATACTTGTGAATATTGCTAAACACCTTTTCTTTGGGTAGTCCCAAACGCATTTGAACGGCTTCGGTAATCCGCTGATTGGCTTGATGAGGAATTACAATATCAACGTCTTCAAGAGAAACGTTGGCAGCCTTCAAGGCTTCCATGATGACCTCAGGGAAACGCGTAACGGCGTGCTTAAAAACATAACGTCCGTTCATGGTAGGATAGATTTTTCCGTTCTCGATCATATCAACGGTTATGTGAGGT
>JAJRSN010000505.1 GCA_024278715.1 Calditrichota bacterium | reverse complement strand
CGTCAAGTCCACAAGAAAGACATGATTATCTGTTCCGCCCGAAACAATTTCATATCCTCTTTCAATCAATTCGTTCGCCAGAGTTTGAGCGTTTTTGACAATCTGTTTTGCGTATTCTTTAAATTCCGGTTTTAACGCTTCGCCAAAAGCCACCGCTTTGGCGGCGATTATATGCATTAAGGGTCCGCCCTGAATACCCGGCATAACATTGCTGTCGATTATTTCGGACATCATTTTCACGCGTCCCGATTTGGGGGCGACAATACCCATTTTGTTTTCACTGTCTTTTCCCACCATTATCATGCCGCCACGCGGTCCGCGCAAGGTTTTGTGGGTTGTTGAAGTAACCACATCGCAGTAAGGAATGGGGCTTGGATGAATTCCGGCGGCAATTAAGCCAGCCGGATGCGCCACATCCGCAAAAAGAATCGTTCCCACTTCGTCGGCTATCTCTCTGAACTTGTCAAATTCGTAGAATCTTGAATAGGCGCTCGCCCCTACAACAATCATCTTCGGTTTATGCTCGCGGGCTAACTTAGCCACCTGATCCATATCAATGCGCCCGCTCTCCTTATCCACTCCATAAGCCACAAAATTAAAAATCTTTCCGGAAAAATTAACCGGCGATCCGTGCGTTAAATGTCCGCCGTGAGCAAGGTTCATTCCCAAAACGGTGTCGCCCGGCTGTAAATAGGTAAAGTAAACCGCCATGTTTGCTTGCGAACCCGAATGAGGCTGCACATTAACGTATTCGCAATCGAATAATTTTTTTGCCCGGTCTCTTGCCAAGTTTTCGGCAACATCCACAAATTCGCATCCGCCGTAATAACGATGACCGGGATAGCCCTCCGCGTACTTGTTCGTCATTACCGAACCGGCTGCTTCAAGAACGGCTTTTGACACAAAATTTTCAGAAGCGATTAACTCAAGTGTGTTGTTCTGACGATCCGCCTCATGAACTACGGCTTCAAAAATTTCTTGATCCGTTTTTTTTAAATTTTCTAACATGATCACTCCCGCTATAATCCTGTTAGTTGATTTATCAATTTTAGTCGCTTTTCATGACGCCCGCCTTCAAAAGATGTGTAAAGCCAAATATCGACTATTTTTTTCGCCTGTTCTTCTGATATTATTCTTCCGCCCAGACATAACACATTTGCGTTATTGTGCTGCCGCGATAGTTTTGCCGTCTGTTCGTCATGAACCAGCGCCGCCCGAATACCCTTTATTTTATTGGCGGTAATACTCATTCCGATGCCTGTCCCGCAAATTAATATCCCAAGATCAACCTCTTGATTCAGGATAGACTGCCCGACTTTGTAAGCAAATTCGGGATAATCGCAGGACTCTATTTTGAACGTTCCGTAATCTTTGAAATCAATGTTTTTCGATTTAAGGTATTCTTTTATTTGTTCTTTCAAATAATACCCGGCATGGTCCGCACCGATTGCTAATTTCACGATTTCTCCTACTTGGTTATCCATTCATAGCAAGGTGATTTAATCTTGTCGTGCTTATGCATAAAAAGATCTTCCTGATTCGGAATAAACGCCTTAATGATTTCCTGTTTTTTTAACGCCCTGCTCCTGAAGGCAGGATCTTTGGAGGCTTTTTTATATGCCTCATAAGCCTTTTGATAGACCAACTTATCTTCAAACTCTGTTTTTTTACGTTTTAATTTTTCCTGACAATAGGGAACGGCTGCTTCATAAAGCTCGCCCAGGGTAATATATGCCAAGCCATAGCCCGGTTTTGTTTTTAAGGCTCGATTGATCCAGTATTTGGATTTAGCGAATTCATTTTCCAAGCGATAGTTTACCGAAATACGCAGCATCACATCGACATCTTTGGGGTCTAATTTCAAAATCGCCATATAATCCTGGATTGCCTTAAAATTCTCGTTTAAATTTTCATAGGCTTCGGCGCGAATTAGATACGACGACTTGCTTGGTTTTTTTTCGATGACCTTGCTAATCGGTTCAATTGCTTCTTTGTAGCTTCCCGATTTTACCGCTACCTGCGCATATTTTAGCGCCAACGCAAGGTTATCGGGCTGTTTTTTCCAGGTATCTCTACGATATTGCAGGTCTGCGCCTTCACCGTAAAAATAAGCCACAAACTGAGCAAGGCGATTGTTCTCTTCGATATTGTCCGGCTGCAGCTTTACTACTTTTTCCTGAACTTTTATCGCCCGTTCGTCATCGTTTTTAAAATAAAGAAACGCCAATGTCTTTAGATAATCGATATTTGTGGAATCTTTTTTAACCAATGCTTCAAAATGTGGTATGGCGCAGCGAAATCTCCCCAAACGATTTTGAAGAGCGCCGGCATAATAGTGCAATCGAACCATTCCCGGAAATCGTTTCAATCCCCTGTAACAAACAATCAGAGTACTGTCAACATTGCCCTGAAGATAATAAATATCGGCTATTCTGCGAATGGCAGCTTTCGCATATTTTGTGCTGTCATGCAAATAAACTTTCCACAAATAGGGCAACGCTTCCTTATAAGATTGGTTCTTGTAATATTCGTAGCCGAAATTAAACAATAATCGGATGTCTTGATTCAGCGGCTGGTTAGCAAGACTATCCCATGGCGTTAGCAAATTTTTCGGGACACACGGAGCCTCATCGGTTTCCCCTTCCTGAAGCAACAGCTCATCCTGAGCGAAGGCAAAAACCGCCATTAAAAGAATTAAAATAATTGTAAATGCAACACCCCGAGTTGATTTGTGTTCACGCATTCTTTTTCCCTCCATTAGCATTGTGCTAATCTTGTAATTTTACAAACCAAATTTCACTTGCGTTTATGGTCACGCCGAACATTAAAAATTTTTCTTCATATTGATTTTTACTCAAATTCCCTCTTTTTCCGAGAATTAAAGAGAAATCAATTCTTGAACGGAATCTGGTAATCGGTAATGATAAACCTAAAGACATTCCATATTCTTTGACATCATTGCCCAAGCTTAAATAATTTTGTTTTCCGTAAAACAGCCCAACCCTGTAATCGAGTTTTTCGGCAAAACTGGTAAACAGTTTATGGCTTTGTCTTCTTTCAAACCCGACTCCGAGTCTGACATAGTCCGAAAATAGATTCTCGAAACTTTTCCCTTCTACTTTATAACCTTTTGCCCAATTCTGATAAATCAGATCGGATCCGACCGATGTTCTTGAATTTAAGTTATATCGGAGACCAAAACCTAAAAAATAAGGGATTGTAATTTTTTTCAATTTACTATCGTTTATATAATCTGATGTGGTTTGCGGTTTTATTCTTGTTTTTAAAGTGTAAGAAGGTCTGTAAACTATTCCCATTCCTAAGTTTTTTGTTGGATTCCCATAAGCGCTGATAACGGCTCCGTTTCCGTAATAACGATATTGATAATCAAACGACAGAGGATAATCGCTGCCTTCTAACTCAATTCGAAACGATCGCAAAATTTCACCAAAATTGTACTCATAACCCAATCCGATGCGCAACCTTTTGTTGACGGCATACGATATGTTTAACGTACCTTTACTGGTTCCTCCGCGAATCAAAACATATTTATGAACCTCGCCCTCGTCTAACTGTATTCTTTGTTCGATATTCGAGAAAGGCTGCAATCCCAAACCGATTACTAACTTCTTTTTCAAAACCGGAATGGCTAGATATCCGCCTTCGAAATTCGCATAATCGTTAAAATAATCGGAACGGATGTTGTCTTTACTGAATGCGGCTCTATATCCGAGTTTAATTCCATACGTGGGGTTACTAATTTCAGTCCACAACGAATAGTTAAAAAAGTTAAGTCGTAAAGAATCTCTACTGCCTATTTCGTACGATCTGCCAACGCCGGAGTTTGAATACGGAATATTCATTATTCCCAAAGAATAATCGTTAATGCCAAATATGCTCTCGCCGGCAAAGGCATTCAATGTAAAAATAAAAACCAGCAAAAACGGATATATCTTCATTTTTGACTTCATTTAAAAACCTTCACTTTCAACCGAGTAATATCGTACGCGCAATTGAATCCCGTTTTCATAAACGGACTTTATCCGTTTTATCGACAGGTCTTGAAATTCGTTCTGAAATTGCAAATAAAACCAGGTGGAAGAAGATCGTTCGTTTACAAAATCCTGAACAAATCCCTTGCCAAATCTTACCTGATCGGATTCATTGGCAAAATGAATGATTCCCTGGTCTTGTTTCAAGCTGTAAGAAAAATAACTGCTTTTTGCAAAAGCAGAATCTATTTCAAAAGAAGATCCGTCTTCTGATATAGAAGAGACAATTCTCAAATAAAAGTAACTGGAATGATCCTTGTTGTCTAAAGAGTTGGGTAGTCCCGACTCAAAAAAATCTTCGTCTTTTACGGCAAATTGAACGTCTGCTTTGTAAAGAATGCTTTTTTTAGGCAACGAATTCAGAGCCCCGAAATGCACTAATATTCTGCTTGCAATACCCGAAGAAACGATTAGTTCTTTTTTCTCCTTAGCCATGGAGAAGATATTTTCGCTTTTTCCGAAATCATAATCATAAACGGTTGAGGCAATTCCAATATTTGTCGTATCGTGTTCAATTAAAGTATCCAAAATCGTCTTGTAAACAAGTTTGGGCCAATCTGCGGGTTTTTCAGAATAGAAATTATTCAGTTCCAAAATAAAGGCGTTTTGCGGTTGCGAAGGAGAAAACAACAATCCGTTGTTATCGGCGCCCTGCTCAACCCAGGTGTTAAAAACTTCGTTCGGCACCGGAATTACGATCTCGGTGGTGTCGTCCGCGGCGACATCAAAAGAGTAAACAGGCTGCCCTGGCTGATAGTTGTGCCACTCGGGTAAAACATTTACCGAATCGGGCCAACTGTTTTCAAGCGGAAAGACATTTATCTTCAGTGATTTATCCTTATCTCCAAAGACGTGCTTTCTTCTTAAAATGACAAATACCGAATCGTAACTCGCTCCGGAGTCCGAAGGCATTCTCGTAAAACGGATTAAAAAAGAGCTGTTGAAATCTCTGTAACTTCCGAGCGAAAGCTTAACCGAATTTTCGGTATTGATGTAAGGATCGGTCACAAAAAACGCGCTGTCAGCCACAAAGGTCGTATCAATGAAATTCCCAAATCGATCCAAAACCTTAAATTCGTTGGGAGGATCAATAGAATTCAAATCCTGACAAGCAAAAAACAAACTACCCGCTAAAATTAAAAATAATAGTCTTTTCATAGTCCCAATCTTCTTCGCATTAAAACATGTAAATATAATTATTCAAACTACAACAGTCAATTATCTGTTTTTTCGCCATTTGTTATCATAATTGATTATGAATTGCGCTGCCTGCAGAATATTGTTAAAAATGATTTTAGGCTTTACGGGTAATGCTCCTTTTGTTTTCACATAATCTCCCAAGCCATATCCGGTGAGAACAAAAATCGAAGGTATCTGCAAGCGATTCGCCAACTCCACATCGGTCGGTCTGTCACCGATTACAAATGATTCTTTAATATTGATATTTAAATCTTTCACAGCTTTTTCCACCAAACCCGTTTTCGGCTTTCGGCAATTGCAATCAACTTTGTATTTGGGGCTTCCTTCCTTCGGGTGATGCGGACAATAATATATCCCGTCTATTACAGCGCCCTTTTTTTGTAATTGGTCTGTCATCCATTGATTCATCTCAAGCAATAACTCTTCAGAAAAATAACCCTTGGCTACTCCGGCTTGATTTGTTACAATCACAACTTTGAAACCGCTCCTGTTGAATAGTTGTATTGCCTCAATTGCAAAAGGAAATATCTTGATCCGGCTGAAATGGTTTATGTAACCCATCTCTTCGATTATTGTTCCGTCTCTGTCTAAAAAAACAGCCTTATTCATTAACCGTTCTCGAACAAATGCGACTTTCTCTAAAAATATCACTAAAAAGGAATTTGTGAAGTAATGAAAGCGGATATTTATCTAAACTTTTTTTGGGTTCTTTATAATAATCCAAAGATTAACCGTTCCTAAAATTCTGTTTCATTAATAAGGCGATCATAAATATCAACATATCTTTTTGCTGAAATATCCCAGGAAAAGTCCTCTTCCATAATTCTTTTCTGGAGCTCGGTCCATTTATCTTTGTTTTTATAATATTTGAGGGCTCTTTTTATTGCCTTAAGAAGCGCCTTTGGAGTCAATTCTTCTATGATAAACCCGGTGCCTTCACCGGTCTCTTCGTCAATGTCATCAACCGAATCGAACAAACCTCCCACCGCCGAAACGATCGGGATGGTTCCGTAGCGCATGCTGTAAATTTGATTCAACCCGCAGGGCTCATATCTTGAAGGCATTAAGAACATGTCGCTGCCGGCTTCAATTAGATGCGCCATTTTTTCGTCATAAGTAATACTCACGCTTAATTTGTCGGGAAACTTGGATGCGAATTGCAAAAATTTTTCGGCTAAGTCTCTGTCACCGTCTCCGTGAATAATGAGTTTTAGATTTTCTTTTAGCAAGTCTTCCATGATATCAAGAACCAAATCAAATCCCTTTTGTCGCGTCAGTTTTGAAATCATTCCCATTACCGGAACGCCGGGCTCATACGACATTCCCAATCGCATCAACAACGCTTTTTTATTTTCTTCTTTATTTGTCAGATCTTCTTTTGAATAGTGAAAGGGAATATACTTATCCTTTTCCGGCGACCATATTCCGTAATCTATGCCGTTCATAATGCCTTCGAATTTATCTTCTTTTTCTTCAAGTATGGGACCAAAACCAAATCCGACGTCGTCATCGGTAAGGATCTCATTGGCGTAGGTTTCCGAAACGGTTGTAATAAAATCCGAAAAATAGATTGCGGCTTTTGTTAAGTTTAGCTTCCCGTCCTTGTAAAAAAGACCGCCTTCTTTTACCTGACTTTTATCAAAATCTATTTTCTCGGCTATATTGACATCAAAATCGCCCTGAGTGGTTAAATTATGAATGGTGTAAATTGTTTTTATGCCTTTAAAAAACGGATCTCCCTGATAAATAGTTTTTAGATAGACCGGGACAAATGCGGTCTGCCAGTCATTGCAATGGATTATATCCGGCTGCCAGGATAATTTTTTCAACGTTTCGATAGCGGCTTTACAGAAAAAGGCAAAGCGTATGGCATTATCGGGATAGGGCTTATTGGTTTTAGGGTCCTTGTAAATTCCGGGTCTGTTAAAGTAATCTCCGACTTCAATAAAATAGACCTGAACTTTACTGTCCGGAAGAAAGGCTGATTTGACGGAAGCCACCGCCGTTTCATTATTAACGGTAACGGGAATTTCCCTTAAACGTATTACTTCTCTTAAAACATATTTTCGTTCATTGATAAATTTATATTTTGGAATCATTAAACGAACTTCTTGATTCAAATTTTTAAGTGCCTTTGGCAATGCACTGGTTACATCAGCCAAACCGCCCGCTACCGCAAATGGTGAAACTTCGCTTGCCAAATACAAAAGTTTAAACTGTTTCATAATTCCCCCAAAAGTATAACCGATTTAAAATATCTGAGGAATATAATATAACTCATTTATTTTCTATAATTTAATCATTTTTCTAATTTTAATCAAAAAAATATCTTGAATAGCGGCTAAAACCGATCGATTATGAATTATAATTTTCCTTGGCTTTAACTAACAGATATTTAAATAAGATAGGTCCTAAAAACTCATTAATCACCACTGTTGCAATTAATAATGATTTTAAAATGGCTCCCAATTCGCCGGGAATCGATCTTTCAATAATGTTTGCCAGCCCTACCGCAATTCCAGCCTGACCGATAAACCCTAACCAGGAATAATGTTTTACTATTTTATCTTCTTTTAAAACAAAACCCGCAAGAAAATTACTTAAATACAATAAAAGCATTCTTAGTATAATCAAAATTAATGTCATCATAAAGGCTTTTTGGAGCGTCCCCAAATGCAGACTCGCCCCTGCGAAGGTAAAAAAGATTATATAAAGGGGTAATGATGTCTTCTCAATTCCGGAGATTAGATCGTTGCCTTTTTTTGAAAAGTTTTCCACCACAATTCCCGCAACCATGGAACTAATCAATATTTCGAAATCGAAGATGCCGCTTAATTCCGTTAACACAATGCCAATTAAGAACAGAAATAAAGCGTTTTCAATTTTAATATATTTTAAAAAAACGATTATTATAAAACCTATTACAACTCCAAAAATCAACGATCCCACTACTTGCAAAATCAAACTTAGAACCTGATCAATTTCAAAAGTAAAAGATTCGATTAAAAATACTTTCGAATATGTGATAACCACCGGAAAGATTAAAACAACTATTATCGCTTTTAGAACCGTTACGGATAAAACAATGTCTGTGATTCTTCCTTTTGCTTTTAATTCTGTAATTATCCCCATTGTTGTCGCGGGCGATTTTGATAGCGCCGTGGCAGCGAACAGGATGGAAAATCCGATAATGATTTTCGGATCGGTAATCATTTCACCTAAAAATTGCTTTGATAAAGGGATCAATAAAAACAAAAGAGCAAAAAAGACTAAAAATATCTGATTAAAAAGCATTATGGAAACGGGTTTTATTATCTTTTTAATTCTTGAGAACTTCAGTTCTCCGCCGGCTGTCAAAGCTATAAAAGCGAGAGCGAAATTTTCAAAGAAGTGCAATGCTTTTAAATTATCCTGGGTTAAAAAGTTCAGGATATTTGGTCCCACCAGCATGCCGGTTAGCATAAATCCCGTTAATTTAGGAAGATGTATTTTTTTTAACGAGTTTGCGATTAAAAAAGCAGTGAGAAGAATTATTCCCATTAAAAATATATTTTCCACCTCAATCGAAAAAGTATTCGATGAAAAATAGTTCTTAAAAAAATAAAACAGAACAAAAAGAGAAATTGCGCTTATTATTTTTTTCATACACTTATCTGGTTTTTAATTTCTTTTTTCTATTTATTCTCAAGACAATTAGATTGGTCAAGAATAGCGTAATTACCGTTATTGTCAGCACTTTTACTTTCACTTGCGAATGATCGGTTAAATAGGCGTCAAGAATTATTGCCATTGACAAACTGCTCATACCCAGCGTTAAAAAACTGCCGAACGTGAATTTTGCTTTTGAACCGATCCTGGTAATCGTCTTTTCAGCCAGATATTTTGATATTATCTGAATTAGTAAGTAGAACAAAACAAAAATCCAAAAAAAGGATAAATTAAAATCCAAAAACAATCCTATTGAAAAAAGCAAAATAAAATTCAGCGGTTTTTCCCACTCCTGCACCGTTAAATACAGCTTTTTGGTATCGATCCTTTTCATGTTTACAAGCAGAAGCCCCAAAAGTAAAGTCAAAAACAAAATGCTGCTATGAAGAAAGCGAGCAACTCCGACCACAATCAATATTAAGCCGAGGATAATTAACGATTTCTCTTCAAAGGAATTAAATTCATCATTCAGATATTTAAATAAAAAGGCTAAAAAGATAACCGTGGAATACGCCGCAACATTTAAAAGTAATCCGTTCGTTGAAGCATTCCCGTTAATCCGGAAAACAAGAAACAAAATACCAAGCCCAAAAACTCCGATAACGTTGTCAAATGCCGCTAGAAACTCCAATAAATGAGATTCCATTGAGCGCAGCTTTTTCTCCCTTACAAGCAATCCGATGGCGGTAACGGATGTCATGCTTCCGACCAAAGAAAGAAGCATCAGCTCAACAAGGTTTAACTTATTTAGAAACAGAGTGTTAACCATTGCTAAAAGTGAAATGATTATAAAAAAGCAGATTACAAAATGTATTACAGCGGTAAAGTAGTATTTTGCGGGGAAGCGCCTTATGGTTTTATAATTTAACTGCAGCCCGACTAAAAATCCCGTCCAGCCCAATACAAAATCAAACAGAAATTCCATGTTTGTCAAGATCGGCTTATTAAAAACATTTAAAAAATTCGGACCCGACAGGAATCCCAGTAACAGATAATAAAATCCTGAATAATTCAAAAAACTGTATTCAAGAGTTTCCACGGGGATTTTATCAAGGAGATACTTACCCAAAAAAGCCAAAGTAACTAATAGAACTAATCCCAATATTGTTGTCATAATTAAATCTAAGAGTATAATTAAACAAAATTATTTATTAGAAAATTAAGTTTAAGCAACTTTTATCTGTAAGATTTTCTTACAACCAATTCCGATCAATACGCCAAATTATCTCAATAAATATCAATAAGTTGCCGACTATTACCTTCTGCGTAATACGTGATTAATCCTTGCTTAAAATAAACGATAACACATTTATAAACAAACTATTAAAAGATTATTAGCCTCTTTAGAAAAGCAATTGCAAGGCACGGTGTTTCCGTGGTAAAAAATGCTTCGGATAAACTTTCAAAGCATTAATGTTCTTTTTCCCATTCTTGCAACGCCTTTTTCAGAAAGCCGTCATTGGCTTTGATATATTTTTTGCCACTTCATCGGTTTCGTTGGTTTTGGCAATAAAGATCGCTGTTTTTACATGACCTTTTGCTATTTTTAAACATTCGCTGGCTCTGTCGTAATCTACGTTTGCAGCCATCATAATAATTCTTTTCGATCGTTCCACCAGCTTTTTGTTGTTTTGCTGCAGATCGATCATCATATTTTCGTAAACTTTACCCAATTTAATCATCGAAACGCTGGTTATTATGTTCAATACCATTTTAGTTGCGGTTCCCGCCTTTAATCTGGTAGATCCCATTATCACTTCCGGTCCCGGCACGGGACAAATTGCAACGTCCACATCATATTGTAATTCTTCTCTGGGATTACAAACAACGGCTATTGTTTTTGCTCTTCTTTTTCTTGCTTCTTTTATGGCGCCGACAACGTACGGGGTTCTCCGGCTTGCGGCAATGCCGCACACAACATCCTTTTCGTTGACCTCCAGCTCTGCCACATCCTGCGCTCCGTACTCTTCGTGATCTTCATAGCCTTCCACGGCAATGGTAAGTGCTTTATAACCTCCGGCAATTCTTCCAATAACCATTCCCGGATCCACTCCAAAAGTCGGAGGACATTCCACCGCATCGAGAACACCCAGGCGTCCCGAGGTTCCCGCTCCAAAATAACACAGTCGTCCACCTTCTTTAAAAGCGGCTGTTACAATTTCTACAGCCTGGGCGATGTACGGAAGTTCTTTTTCAACCGCGTAGGCAACTTTTTTATCTTCTTCATTGAAAACGCGAACCGCCTCAGCCGTATCCATTACATCTATTTCCATAGAATTCGGATTCCTGCTTTCCGTTACCAGGCTCGATAATTCCTTAAAAAGTTTTTTCTCATCCATGCTTAAACTCCACTTTTAGCAAACATTTGTTTTCCAAATAGTCAGAAAACCTGTTAAGCCCGTCATCGAAGTAAACAGGCGTAATTACATACTTGTCGTTTAACTCTTTTTTGTATTCTTTTTCAAAATCCAATCCCTTAAGGGTTAGCAATTTTGCTTTTTTCGTCAAAGCCGGCTGAACAAGAGCAATTAACTCTCCAAGCGGGGCGACGGCTCTGGCTACGACCCAGTCTATTGGCATTTCCTCTCTTTTAACCCATTCCTCAAAGCGATCACAAACAACCCGATACTTCAATCGGATTTCTTCTTTTACTTTGTTTAAAAACAGCGTCTTTTTTCTGGAAGAATCCAACAGAACAAACTCAAACTCCGGAAACATTATCGACAAAACAACCCCCGGCAAACCCGCTCCGCTGCCGATATCCAACACCGTTGCATTATCACCGGCAGTATTATCGATTAAAAACTTTACAAACATAAAACTCGGTAATATATGGCGTTCTTCTACAAAATTTTGATCTCCTTTTGAAATCAAACGAATTTTAGTGTTCCATTGCCTTAACAGCTTGACGTACTGTTCTAATTGCCTCGTCTGCCGCTTATTTACAACAATTCCCTCTTTTTCAAGAAGGAGAACAATTTGTTCTGTTTTCATAGCCTGGTTTCACGTGAAACATTTAAAGATATTTTTGCTTCTCCAAATAGATTAAGAGCACCGACAGATCGGCGGGCTTTACCCCTGAAATTCTCGCCGCCTGTCCCAGACTCGTCGGTTTTATTTTGGAAAGCTTTTCTCTTGATTCAGCCGATAAAGCCGGAATCACTTGATAATCGATGTTCTCCGGTAATTTTTTATTCTCTAATTGTCTGAACTTTTCAATCAACCTCTTTTGCCTCTTTAAATAACCGGAATATTTAATATTGTATTCTACTTCGTTAATTGACGAGGTAAAATATTCGTCTTCGGATATCTTTTTCAGAACCGGCTCGAGCTTAATTTCCGGTCGCTTGAGCAAAACTTCTAATTTTATCGATCGTTCGATCGGTTTCGATGATTCAGAGAACAACTCATCGAACAACTTTGGGTCAATAGTTGTCTTTCGGATTATTCTCTCCAAATCATTAATTTGTCTTCTTTTTGTTTCAAATTTCTTAAACGTTTCTTTATCGATTAATCCCAACTTGAACCCCTTGTCCATTAACCTTAGATCCGCGTTATCATGCCTTAAAATCAGGCGAAATTCCGCGCTTGAGGTGAACATGCGGTAGGGCTCCGTATGAACCTTGTTTATTAAATCGTCAATTAGCACGCCAATATAGGCTTCGGATCGATCAAGGCAGAACTCTTCTTCTTCCTTAAGATTCAAAACGGCGTTTATTCCCGCGATTAAGCCCTGTGCCGCCGCTTCTTCGTAGCCTGACGTGCCGTTGATTTGACCTGCAAAAAACAGATTTTTTACTTCCTTTGTCTCCAGCGTACGCTTTAATTGATGCGGAGGAAAATAGTCGTATTCAACGGCATATCCGAGACGCAGAATTTTTACGTTCTCTATTCCAGGGATTGATCTTAGAGCTTTTTCCTGAATATCGGCGGGTAAGCTGGTCGAAAAACCGTTAACATAAACTTCTTCGGATGTGTATCCTTCTATTTCCAAAAAAATTTGATGTCGCGGTTTTTCTGAAAAACGGTAAATTTTGTCTTCAATTGAAGGGCAATATCTGGGACCCGCGCCGGTTATCATCCCGGTAAACAGCGGAGACCGCGAAAATCCGGATTGAAGGATTTCGTGTGTTTTGTGATTTGTGTGCGTAATGTAACAATTAATTTGCGGCTGAGTTATTTTTTCGGTGGAAAACGAAAACGGCACGGGTTCTTTATCGGGTTTCTGAATTTCCACTTTGTCGTAATCGATGGAATCACGATGTACTCTGGGCGGAGTGCCGGTTTTAAGTCTGCCGGATTCAAAGCCGTAAGCGGATAAACATTCGGTCAGTCCTTCAACGGGAAACTCTCCCGCTCTGCCTGCTTTTAGCTTTTTTAACCCCATATAGATAACGCCATTTAAAAAGGTCCCCGCTGTAAGAATTGCGGCTCTTGTTCTAATCGATCGACCGCTTCTAAGTACAACTTCGCTAATCCGGTAATTCTCGATATTCACTCCGACAGCCATATCCTCAACAATAAACAAGTTGGGCGTTCGTTCAACAAACTGTCGGGCAATCTTGGCATAGAGCGCGCGATCCGTCTGAGCTCTGGGGGATTGAACGGCAGGACCTTTAGAGGTATTG
>JAJRSN010000504.1 GCA_024278715.1 Calditrichota bacterium | reverse complement strand
GTAAAAGGTTTATCCCGGCGCAGACTTTTTCGATAGATAGCCCGGGCAATGAGTTCTTTCCCTGTTCCGGTTTCGCCGGTTATCAATACCGTAGAGTTGGTGGGCGCGACTTTCTTCACTAAATCGAGTACTTGTCTGGTATGTTTACTTTGACCTACAAATTCTTCGAATCGACTTTGACGGATTTTTTCATGATGAAGAATTTCGCTTTCGCGTCTTAGCTGCGTCAATTCGTTTGCGCGTTCCACGAGAATGGAAAGTTCCTCCAAATCGAACGGTTTTACCAGATAGTCGTAAGCTCCGAGTTTCATTGAGGCTATTGCGTTTTCCACGGTTGCGTTTCCGGTCATAATAATCACCTGAATATTCGGATACCACTGCTTGAGGTGCTTTAAAACTTCTATTCCGTCAATATCGGGCAGAATGATATCCAGCAAAACCACTTCAAAAATATTTTGTCTGACGAGTTCGATTGCCGCATTGCCGCTCTCTGTTTCCGTAACCCGGAAGCCCTTGCGTTCAAACCAGTGTTTTAAATGCTGCCGGAAAGACGCTTCGTCGTCAACGATTAAAATGTTCATGTCAAAATCCTGTTTGTCTGGTAACTACCAATACAAATAATCTCACAAAAAATCAAAATGTAAATTCTGTTTTCACAGCCTGAAAATTTAATCAGTCCGGCTCCGCGTTTACGGGTAGTAAAACCGTAAAGGATGTACCCTTATTGATTTTACTATCAACTTTAATTTTGCCGCCGTGCGCTTTAACTATGCGCAAACTGATAGGCAATCCCAAACCGGTTCCGGCGCCGGGAGGCTTGGTCGTAAAAAACGGGTCGAATATCTTTTGCAAATTGTAAGAAGGTATCCCGCTGCCCTCGTGGCGTATTTGCACGTACAAAGCGGAGTTGCTTTCCAGACCGGAGGAAATCTCAATGTTGCCTCCCGTGGGCGTAAATTCAAGCGCGTTTAAGATCAGATTGACAAATACCTGAGAAAGTTCGTCCGCCTCGCCCATAATGATCGGTAATTTTGGGTCAAGATTCAACTGAATGGTTTTGTGTTCTTTTTCCGCTTTATAATGAACAAGCATCAGCACATTTCTGACCAATTGATTGATATTCAACGGCACACGACGATGAGAGGATTTCCGGGCGATATCCAATAAACCTGTTGTGATTTTTTTACAGCGTTTTATTTCGGTTTTCATGCTGTTCAAACATTCTTTGACAGTTTTAAGCTTGTTTTCATCGGGGGAAGAGTTATCGAGCGACTCGGTAATTTCCTGAATACACACCGCAATAGAGCTTAGGGGATTGTTAATTTCATGCGCCACGCCGCTGGCAAGTTCGCCGACGGCGGCTAATTTGCTGCTGTGGATTACGTGCATATTCAGCTCTTTTTCCTGAGTGATATCCTGAATAAGTTCAAGAATACGATCAATTTTACCTTCTTCGTTAAAAAGAGGGGCGGCGGTGATGCGATAGGATCGAATATCCTTGCTTTCTCTGCGGATTTCAATTTCTTTTGATTCTATTTTGCCGCTTTTAAGACAGCGCTCCGCGGGACAATCTTCGCAAATCTCATCCGTTTTCCAGAGCGCGGTGCTGCACAGTTGGTTCTGCAGCGTTTCAAGCGGTCCAAACCATTTCTCGGAAACTTTATTTACCCATATAATTTTCTGATCCACGTTTAACAAAACCAGAGCGGCGTCAATACCCATCAGAATTTTAGATAATTTGTCGCGCTCCTGCTCGAGTTCAATTTTATTCCGTTCCAGCTCTTCGTACAAACGCTGAATTCGCTGTTTGTCCTGATATTCTTTGCGCGCTAATAAGCCCATGGAAAAAGCGACCAAAAAGAAAAAAGAAATCCGCAATGCAAGAATAATCAGATTGGCGGAATTTAGCTCCGGATGGGCGCTTATAACATACAGGAGGGTGGATATTGCCGCCACGCTTAGACCAAATTTAAGTCCGAAATAAAAAGCGTGCAGAGCCACCAATAAAATAAACGCCAGATAAAAATCGCTTTTAAATCCGCCGCTGAAATAAATGAGTAATGTTATAAAAATCAAATCAAGAAACAGAGCCGCCGCATATACGTGGCGCACTTTTTCGGGTTTTAATAAAATAAAGAAATACAGAATTACGCTGTATGCGCAAAAGAAGACGAAATCGTAAATAAGTAAAATTCGATTCGGCTGAGGCAGGGGAGACAGAATTGTCCAGGAGAGTCCTCCGACCAAAGCCAGAATACGCAGTAGCGCAAAAAGCTGATCGATTGAATTTAATTTTTTAAAATTTTGCAACATACTGCCTCCCTGCCCTGGCAGTATTAAAAACGGTTCTTTATTAAAATTTAGGAAATCCTGATCCGTTTTACCAATAAAGTTTGAAATAAAAGAAGAAGCGAATCCGATCTAAAAGGCAAATTAATTTACGTAATATTTTGAAAAACGTTGATTTAGTCTTTTAATAGCGGGTAGAAAAAATCATTTTCGGAAAAGAATACCGTTCATCCGCAATCCGATCTGTTTTATCTTTATTCGCTTCTTTCGGCGAAGTTAAATAAGGATTAAACAATTTGATTATTTATCAGAAATTTTTGAAATTGAAACAGCTATTGCTATTGAACGACATGGAGGGTTTGTTATGAAAAACACGGTAATCCGGAGTACTTTAAGCGTTTTCTTTTTAATTGTTTTGCTGTTTGCACAACAAAAAGAACTAACCATTAAAGACATCTACCAGTCAAAAAAATATTCGTTTAAATATTTAAGCGGTGTGCAATGGCTTCCGGACGGCGACGCTTTTTTATTTATTAAACGCGACAAAGATAAAAGCAACACCGTTCTGATGAAACATGAGGTTAAAACCGGCAAAGAATCGGAATGGCTTGATTTAAATTCGATTGTTGATCCCCTGACAAAAGAACCTTTACGCCTGTTCGATTACAGGTTATCCGAGGACGGAAAAAAGATACTTTTCAAAACGGATGCCAGGCGAGTGTGGCGACGATTTGACGAAGCGCGTTTTCTGGTCTATGATTTAAAAACCGGTGAACTAACCGCTGTGCACAACGATTCCGTCCGCGTGCGCCACGCCAAATTATCTCCCGACGGTCAAAAAGCTGGCTACGTATTGGATAATAATCTTTTTGTCCAGGACCTGAACAGCGGTCGAATCAGGCAAATAACCCATGACGGCTCCGACGATATAATCAACGGACAATTCGATTGGGTTTATGAAGAGGAATTCGGCAGTTCGGACGGCTGGCGCTGGTCGCCGGACGGAAAAAAGATCGCCTTCTGGCGGGTGGATCAGTCGAACGAACCCACCTT
>JAJRSN010000503.1 GCA_024278715.1 Calditrichota bacterium | reverse complement strand
TTTCAAAAAGTTTTTCCTGATCGGACGACTGCGCATTACTGGGAGCGATTTATTAAAAGGCAAAAGAGCAGATATTTAATAGAAAGAGTCATTGCGGGAGAATTTAAGTGGGAAAAATGAGCGGGCGGCTGGTATTCCGTCCCGCAAATTCAGGAAAATTAAAATAAATTAAGGTTGGTAAAAATGCGGATGATTTTTGTTTAACCATTTCTTTAGTTCTTCGTACAACTCTCCGGCTGTTTTGATAAGCTCATCCGTTTCGCTCATTGATATTGTTCCGGCGGCGTCGTAATCGCTGATATTTCTTTTTGATCTGCAAGCATTCAAGTAATCACGTATTTCCGAAAATTGATCACCCATTGTTAAAGTCAGGCTTTGAATAACACGGTAGTGTTCGCTTTGTCCTCTCGACGGTTTATATCCGGAACAATATAAAGCAATAGTACAGCATTGTAATGCCGCATTATAGGCAATCGCAAATCGCCAATCCTGCGACAATTCCTTTAACTGACTGTCCTTTAAATCACGTTCAATGATATGTAAAATATTTTGTACTTCTTCACGGCTTGTCTGATGCGGTTTCAGCCAACCATTCCTCAGCCATTCTGTCAAACTCATCAGAATCCCCAATAATAAATATTTTGGGTTCTTTCATTATTGTAGTAATAAAATGATCGTTTTTTTTCAATCTGTTTTTAAATTCATTTAGAGAAAAAACTGAAAAATTTATCTCTCTCCGCAATTCATTTCCCGCATGCAACATAAGACCCGAAAGTTTACGAGAAGTTACATTTCCGATAACTATCAAATCAACATCGCTCGCAGCCGTGGCATTACATCTGGCAATGGAACCATAAATGAATACATATTTTATTTCAGCTTCAACCGGCTGGATGTTTTTGTAAACAACATCTTTTAAACCTACGGTTTTAAGAAAAATATTTCTTAAATCAGAAAATAAAGGATGTTGTTTGTTTACAGTATAATAATGTCGATTGCCCGATATCCGTTTTTTTATCAGGCCAATGCTTTCCAGGTTTTTTAACTCAAGGGTTACGGGTCGCGGTGATAATTTAAAAAGGTTGGAAAGTTCCCGCAGGTAAAATTCCTCATCCGGATGCATCAGGAATTGATTCAAAAGTAAAATCCGGGCTTCAGACGACAGTAAATTTTTTAACATGATAAATTGTATCAATATTGAATACGACTGTATTAAATTTAGATACGACAAGCCCGTAATGCAATAGTATTATCTCTTTTTTATTGACTATATTGATTTAAGGGAATAATCCGAATATATTCTATTATGTCCAAAATTCTAAACAAAGTGTAATGAGCTTTTTTCAAAACATCTTTTTGAGGATAACTTTTATTGCCGTTTTCTTTGTCGCTTACAATGAAAATGGCTCCGCGCAAACCATAACAGTAGCCGAAATTCAATGCGGCGAATGTGAATTACGTCTGGAAGCCGATCCGAAATGGGAAGCTTTAACCGTGCGCGCTCGTCATCCTGAATTTAAACTTTGCGATATCGCCAAGGAATCACTCCTCCGGCTTCTCAACAAAGCATTTACCGGAAACGATTCCCTTTTTGTCCGTCAAAAATTTAACTCCGTTTTTCTCGGGCGGATTGTCGAATATCCCTGGTTATCTGAATATCTTGCTTTGTATGCCAAAAATGACGCGAACTGGTCTTTGGCAAAAGGACGTCCGGTAAAAGGTCGTGTGAACGATTATGTCGGGTCAGCTCTGACATGCGATACTTTACTTCGTGATTTCAAAAAGGTTTTTGCCAAAATTAATTATGAGGTTCTTTCCGTATCGGTTGAAAAAGTTTTAGTCGGCTCCTACAACAACATTCCCCGCTATCGTGGATTGCCTTTTAAAGGTAAAATTCCCTTCGATGCTCAAATATATTTTATTCTAAAAAGAAAAAAGTAAAATTTTCGTACAATTCTTTTTTGAGTTAACTTATCTTTTTCATGCAGATTAAAACTAAATTGAAAAAGGTTTTTAAAATCATTGAATCATTTTAATCGGGCGGATGTGAAAAAGCGGAGGGAAGCCGGAGTTCTAATTTTAGAATATTGACTAAAATATCAAAGCGATAAAGCTTGTTCTTTTGCGAAACGCCATCTGTTTTTTAATGCATTTGTAAAAGATTATCGTTTAACAAAAACTCCTTTTGAACTTTTAGCTTAATTCTCTTAAATTCTTTCACTTTTGAAAAGAAATAGGAAAGCGTATGAAATCACAAAAAACCGTAATTACCTATGGAAGTTTTGATTTGTTTCATATCGGGCATTTGCGATTGCTGCAACGCGCCAAGAGTTTTGGCGACAGGTTGATCGTCGCGGTTTCCACAGATGAATTCAATCGGATAAAGGGCAAAAAAACGATAATCCCTTATGATCAGCGGGCTGAAATTGTGGGCAGCATTAAATACGTGGATCGGGTGATTCCGGAGAATAGCTGGGAACAAAAAATTTCCGATGTGCAAAAATACGATGTGGATGTGTTTGTGATGGGAGAAGACTGGAAAGGCAAATTCGATTTTTTGAACGATTATTGCGAAGTGGTGTATCTTCCGCGAACCAGGGGAATTTCATCCACTCAGTTAAAATCCGCTTTGAAAAATCTTTTGCAAATTTCTCCTTCAAAACTCAGAGAAGCCATTGATCTGCTTGAACAAATTTTAAATGATCTGGAATAACGAATGTTAAAAAGTATTTTCAAGTCGCACAAGGTACAGGCATTTGTGCTTTATCCGCTCTATTTTATTTCCAAATTTATAAAGCGGGATGCGAATGTCTGGGTTTTTGGTCCGATGAATCATTCCTTTTTGGACAATTCAAAATATTTGTTTTTGCATGTAACCAAAGAACATCCCGAAATCAAATGCGTTTTTATTACCGATAACAGAGAATCCTATCCCGAACTGAGGCGGAAAAATTTAACCTGTTATTACAAATGGAGTTTTAAAGCCTTTTATTACGGGCTTAAGGCAAAATATTATTTTATCAGCGCCTATATCGACGACATTAATTTCTGGACTTCGGGGGACGCCGTCATCTTTAATTTGTGGCACGGAATACCTTTAAAAAAGATCGAATTCGATATCGACAGCGGACCGTTTGTCGATCGATACAAAAAGCAAAAACTGTATTTTAAAATTTTCAAGCCCTGGCTTTACCGCCGACCCGATTTTGTTCTTTCGACATCGGAAACAGTAAGCAAGCTTTTTGCTTCTGCGTTCAGGATTAAATCCGAAAATTGTCCGGCGCTGGGTTATCCGCGAACAGACATCTTTTTTCTTCCCCCGAATGAAATAAAGGAATATATTAAACGTGAAGAACCGTCTTTTTTGAACGATCTTTGTAAAAGTTTCGAAACCTACCGACATGTTTTGCTTTATATGCCCACCTGGCGCGACGACCGGACAGATTTTTTGCAGACCGCATTTCCGGATATTGAGGCGTTAAATTTGCTTTTGGCGGATCAGAACGCCCTGCTGCTCATTAAATTGCATCCCAATGATTCGAGTTTTAAGATGTTTAAGGATTTAAGCAATGTTAAATCCTTAAAAGCCAAAGGTGACCTTTACCCCGTGCTGCCTTTTACCACGGCGTTGATCACCGATTACTCGTCCATTTATTTTGATTATATGCTGTTAAAAAAGCCGATCATTTTTTATCCCTTTGATCTGGAGAACTATCAAAAGCTACGCGGATTTTATTTTAACTATCAGGAAGTGGTGCCCGGAGAGATAGTGAGCAAGTTTGACGAGTTGTTGCAAATTTTGTCAGATCTTGGGAAGCTGGAAATTAGTAAAAACTATGAGAAGCTGTTGAATATGTTTTGGAAATACCAGGACGGCGAGAGCAGCGAGCGGATTGTGCGGTTTGTTAAGGCGCTGAAATAAGTTTGAAATGAGGTAGAATAATGATGGGAGATAATTAGCGCGGGTTTGTGATGATGTTTTGGTGAGCGCCGGACAATCAGGATGATTATCGGACAACGCTATCGATCATTTTAGTGACTTTAGCCTTAAAATTCTTTATATTTTGCGTTTAATAATAAGAAGAAACCGAAAAAAGTCAGGAGCTATTGTAAATGGGTAAG
>JAJRSN010000502.1 GCA_024278715.1 Calditrichota bacterium | reverse complement strand
TTTTAATCCTCTTCCAATATTTTTTTCAATTCTTTGATTTCCTTCTCTGCTTCTTTGCGTAACTTCCTCAAACTTTCTATCTCAGTCTGCACCGATTTAGCTTTTTGTTTTTCTTTTAATACGGTTTCAAAGAACTCTCTGTTCTCTTTTATTTGCTCTTTTTGATACAGGTCTTCGGCTTTGGAAACACCGCCGCTCGTCAACTGCAAGTTCACATTCACGCCCAAATGGATTCTCCATGAGGGATAATTTTTAGGCAAGTCGAGCGTTTCGGATAAATCCGGTATAATCGGATTTGTCCATTGACGCACAGCTGGCGAAAGTCGAAAATCCGCTCCCAAATCCACAGAAGCCCATTCCGCGGCTTTGTATCGAATACTGGGACTTAAAAACGCCCATTCTTCCGCGCTGTAAACAAAGGCGTCCGGCTTTTGCAAATACAGAATACCCGAAAGTTCAAGCCTGAAATCAAACATGTCCGAAGGGAAAACCGCAGCCAACGCCATCCGCAAATCAACGGAATTGACCGTGCCTTTTAATTCTTCTCCCTTTTGATGGAGAACTCCGTTCACATCGCGATAATTATTCTCGTACTTATAAACGGTGCGTCCTTTTTCATTGTGATTCCAGATTCCGATATTGTAATGCACACTGAAACTACGATCGGGAAAGTAAGGATCAATGTAAAAAGACAATGCGCCTAAAAAGCCGTACTCCAACGCTCCGCTTGCGTATTCGGCAAAGGGATAATTATGCTTTTTACCCGTAGGAATTCTAAAGCTTGAAAGCAGCCCTGCCTTGAAAAATCCGTATCCGAAGGAGTAAGAACCGGCTCTTACCGTTAAAAAGATATCATCGGGAAGATTAAACTCATTGCTGTAATGAGTATCCTGATAGACCCGAATACCTAAAGTAGCGTCGAAATGCTCGGCTATCCCATAAGTAGCAGCCATATTTCCCGCAACGAGCCAATAATTTACACTCTGGAAATTTTGAGGTTTCAGATTGCCCACAAAGTCGCCTACTTTGGTGTAAAAGTTCATCTCATTATATATAAACAGACGACCCTGTTCAATGGTATTACCTGTTTGCGTGTACATCAATGTCCGGTCTGCATTGGGTAACTGGCTAAAAACAGCGTGCGTGCCAAGCAGGGTAATACCAAGCGCTAAAAGAATTAACTTTTTCATGGTGCACTCCCAAATCAGATTAATGGGTTTATCTCTGATTTGTTATTTTTAAAGATAGACAAAATTATTTGATTTTTCAATAATTTACTCTGGCTGCAAGAACAAATACATTCACAATTATTGCCAAATCACGAAAAATTGCCACTAATTTCGTAAAAACATCCTGAATACTGCCGGAAACGATAATCGTATCTCCGGGCTGCAAAGGCGGTAATGAAGATTCGTCTCCTGTTTTCAGGAATTTTTCAATATCGACTTTCAGGACTTCCTGATTTTTTCTGACAATCCGGACATCGTTTAATCGAGCCGTACTCAAAGGTCCGCCGGCGGAAGAGATCAAATCAATAAGCGTATAGGAGCTGGGAACGCTGTAAATACCGGGCTTAAGAACATGACCCCACAGATTTACAGTCACCAATAAAACATCTCCGCTGCCTAGAATGTATTGCGCCGCCCGATTGGGTTGCTGCTCCGCGGCTTGCTGTTTTTTGGAGAACAATTCGTTGTAATTTTGTCCATCGACAACCCCGGTTAAGAATAATATTAAAAACAGGCAGCTCAAATACTTTATCATCAGTTACCCCAAATTACTTCAAATATTTCCCAGTTGGATTCGGATCCTTCAAAGTACTGATTCTCAACATCTTCACGGCCCAAACAATCAATGCGCCAACGATATTTTCCGTTTGGCAGCAGGTCTCTTAGAAAATCTCCCTCCAAATGAAACACCTGTGGCGTTTGATACGTCGATTTAATCTGGTTCACATAAACCAAAGGATGAAACTCGCTATTGTAAAACCGTTCGATTCTCAATATGTATTGATCGGGCGTATTACCCGATTCCATCCACCACTCAAAATCAAATTTCGGTTTCCTGATTACCGTGGCATTTCCGTTTAAGGAGAGCTTTGCCGCCTTTTCGGTTAACATATACGAAACCGTATCGGAGCTTCCGCTTTCCAGTAAATCTTTATTCACTGCTGTAACGTAGTAATAGTATCGTACATTTATACGTAAATCTTGAGTATCAAAATAAATTGAATCAACCTGTCCCGGAAGATTTGCCTGTAAACTGCCCACAACCTGATAATTCTTCATTCCCAGTGGATCCTCGGATCGATAAATATTAAATTTTTTCAAATTTTTAACCTGCGGATGACGAAACCACTGAATCTGAATTTGATTGGGTTCCCCTTCCGGCGTCGGCACGGCATCAATACCCGGCTCAGAAGCCAGAGTGTCTGCCCCCGCTTCTCTTAATACCAATTGAACCGGTATCGGAGCTTCCGCCTTTTTATCTGTGGGCTTTTCGCAAGCCATGACTAAAATAAGTAAAATTACAATCCAATGCATATATTCTTAAAAAACCAATATTATTGAAACGCGGTGCGAATTTCCCAGGTCGTGACTTTGATAGGCGTAATTTACCCGAAGTTTCCATAGGGCAATTCCGGCGCCGGTGGTAAAATGTCCGGCATTCAACCCTATCCGCAAAGCTAACAAAGAACGAATAAAGAGCTCTCCTCCCAAATGGGTATTTCCGTTATATTTACTATCTACATCGTAATTAAATGTAAAAACACTTTTGATAAATGGCAAAGGCTGCGAATAAGCCACTCCGTATTTAAAGTTCCTGTGAATATAATCAGCATGTTTAGTATCCGTATCCCAGATAATTCTCGTTTCGGTTAAATCCTGAGCGTTTAATCCGAAGGTAAGCATTCCGTAATTAGGTCCGTTGAATATATCACTTAAATTCAAACCTGTCAAAAATCCGAAATCGATTCCGATCCCAGAAGCGGAGTTTTTATCTATTTGCTGACGAATATATTTAACATTTACCCCAAATCCGAATTTAATGGGAACTTCAAAATATTGCCAACCTAAATCCAATTTGTACGGAACGGATCTGGCAAAACTAAAAATGAAAACATCATTTTGATTGGAGAAAAAATCAACAGGCTCACCTGTTAATTGCTCCGCCTGTCCGTGCAGCCGTTGATAAGCCGTAACCGGATTGTCTTCATCAAACTCATAACGAGGAATTTCGTCAACGCTAAGACGAACCCACGATACTGAAATGGCGGCATTCTTCATCAACGGAATCAGAGCTCCCACATAGCTTTGCTGTTCCAATTTGTTGAACAAATCGGCATACATGCTTCCCGCCTGAAAACGGTTAACCATCGCCAGCCCGGCGGGATTCCAGAAGGCTGAGGTTACGTCTCCCGAATTAGCTACCGAAGCGCCGCCCATCGCCAGGGCTCTTGCTCCCACTCCAAGCTCAAGAAACGATCCGGCATACTTTGCGGATTGTCCAAAAGTCATTTGAAGCAGTACTATTAAAACAATGAAACTTCGTATTACCATCATCGCAACCGCGCTATTTTTAAAATACGTTTAACTGTTTTACCCTTGTATTTACCCTTTATTACGGCAAAATATACCCCGTTGGCAACCGAATTACCGTCGTCATCGGTTCCGTCCCAAATTACTTCGTGATAGTTGGGTTCCAAAAGATTATCATCCGGAATCGTAGGATCTAGTTCTAACATGGTCGAACGAATCAATCTGCCGGATGTGGTGTAAATTTTAATGCTTAAATCATCGATCTCTTCATTGCTTTTTATATGATAAGAAATAATGGTCTGATCTCTGAACGGATTGGGATAATTACCGTAAACAACGATATCAAATCCTTCGGCAACCGAAAACTGCACTTCTTTTTGGGCTAAATTGCCGTTAACATCCGCCGCTTTTAAACTCAATTTGTGTTTGCCCGGTTTTAACTCCGGCGTAAGCGAAATTTGAATATTTTTTAAAGAATAGTTGCTGTCCGGAACGGTTACCGAATTCCCGACCGGCGCGCCGTTTTGGAAGTAAAATTCATCATCTATTTTAATTTCCACCGTTCGACTCAAATCGACTCCGTTCACATCCTGTAGCAAAATGCCCATTGTCGGTTTAAGCGGGACAAGCATGCCGTTCATTAAAGGGCGACCGTTAACCGTAACTTCCAGAATCGGTTCTTTGTCATCGGTCGAATAAAACAAGGCGTAAAGACCCGATTTTGAAATTCGCGCCGAAAGGGTATTTCCCGACCATTCGGTCGGCTGAGAAATCCAGGTATTTAAAGACGCATCGTATCTGTAAACAAAGATACGCTGTTTTGATTTCCCCTGCAATTCAACCGAATCGATCTGTGTGCTCAATACTCCGCTTACCTTTCCTTCAACCTGCGGATTTAAAAATTTAAGATCGAGTCCCATAGTATCCTGTTTGTTCTTAAAGGGAATGTACTTTAAATCGTATTGATGCGCCTTCTCGATAAATATTCGAATATTCCTCTGACCAAAGCTAAAGAGGGTTGTTTTGGGCACTCCTCCGGGCATTATTTCAAGTTGCCATCTGGGGTTCAGGGAAATTTTCTGATGATTCTTTCCATCCAGACTTGTTCCGGTTTCCGGAGTGGCGTACAAATAATTAAGAAACAGCGTTGTCTGCAAAATATTGTTTTGTTCATCCCGTTCCTCAAAAACAGAATCCGGATCAACCACCACCCTTATCTGATGATACGGTTGATATTGCAGGCTGTCCGGAAGGTCAACAAACGTTTCTTTCTCTTTTTGTTCCGGAAGCGAAACTCCCTGAACAATGAAGGGCTGGGAGTCGGAAATCGTATAATCGTAACAGGCGACTTTCACGTTATCAATTGAAGTATCGGAATTATTTTTTAATTGAAATTTAAGCCGGAGCCTGGACTCTCCCGCCCATGAAACACTGCCGGGCACAACCAGCAAATCGGGACGGGGATCATTAACATAAAGTCCGTTCCAGTGTTCGATAATCTGTTTTCCGCTTTTTGTGATTATCTTAAGATCAAAAATCTTTTTCCCGCCGGAACCAAATCCCGTAAAAGGCTCGACGCTTTGATAAAGGCTGTCGTTGACTTTTTCAAGCGCGATAATCGTATCGTAACTCTGGTAACTGTTTTCATCAAAAATGTTTTGTATGGTTATTTGATTGATTTCTTCTCTGGTATCCACTATTACCTTAAAAATCAGGGGATCGAAAACCTGAGGTTGAGCAGGGATTGTTTCGATCCGCTTTACCAGCGGACGTTCAACGGCGATTTTCAGAAACCCGTTCGCGCTCTCACTTTGATTAGAAGCAAAAGCCTTTACCCGGAGTATTTGATCCCGCACATCGTCCGGAATTTTGAAAGAAATTTCAGCCTGCTTTGCGGTATTTTCAACAACCGTGTCGAAAACAACATAATTTTCTTCGTTCGTAACCTGCATAAACACTTTACCGGGTTCGGGGATATTTTTTACAGTGACAGTAACAGAATCCGAGGGTAAAACAACCGATCTATCAGCAGACAGCGCCAATTTGCCGCCGGGTTGAACAATTTTCAAAGAAGGGTCGCCGAATAAATTGTATTGCGAAACCTGCGAACGGCTGATGGTTCCGTAACCAAAAGTGTAAAATCTTCCGGCTTCGGTGTAATAAAACGGATTTGAAAGATAAAATATTTTCATTAAATAGACCGCTTCGCCGATGGATAATTGATTATTCCACAAATAATCGAATAATCCCCATTCAATGGCGAAATCGTTGTAAATCCAGCCCACCCCGGAAGAGCCTAAAAAAGCGATGGCGCCCTTTTTTTCGCTCAGTAATAGTTTTTCCCCAAGCGAATATCTTCCATGATTGGCAAAACTTGCCGTAAAACAGGTCATGCTGGAAATAAAAGGCAGCTTATAGCCATTGTTCAACTGATCGACCTCTTCCAGTCCCATCAATCCCGCATCCGCCCAAATGGCTCCGCCCCCGTGTCCCAAAAAGTTTATGTAAGATAATCCTTTGTCAAATTGATTGATTAAATCTCTGTAATTTCCGAAATGCGGATCCGGTTGAACAGCAGTGTTCTCGATCGTATTAATCTGTTCGGCAAAAAAAGGCTCCGGTAACCGATGGTTTATCAAACGCAAATTCTGCGTTCTGAAAACCGGTTTATTGGTCAGATATTCTCTGGCTGCGTCATATCCCGAAATGAACAAAGTGCGATTGGTCCACTCTCCGTATTCATCATCCCGATAGTGTTCCACTTTATCCAGATAATTTTTCAATTCATAAACCGAACTGACCGGAATTCTGCTGACAATGACTTCCGGAATGTAATCATCTCCTTCCAGAAGGGAATACATGTAATCCGCTTCCGCCGCGCCAAATTTAAGAGTTTGATAAAAAATAGTGGGCACAAGATCGTCGGACGACCGGTAGTTTTTAGAAGCGTCGCCAACAAGCACCGCGTACTTCAGCGGGAAATTCCGATCCCATTTTTCATAAGCATAACGGATAAAATCTTTTATTGCCAGGGGGGATTTTATTCCATAGTTAAACAGATCGTAGATATCTCTTACGGTAACAATTTCGACATGAAATCCCGCGGCTTCTTTTAGGTCTTTAAACTTTTGGCATTCTTTGGAGAACAGGTCGTGCGTTATGATGAGAAAATCCGCCGAATTATTTTTGTCTAATAAAGAAATTTGAGGATTATCCGCCTTCCACGGTCTGTATTTTTCGATGGAAAGTACTTTCTTTTTCTGATCCTGCGTCAAAGCCACGTACCGAATGTGGGGATCGACAATTTCGTCTTGAAAGCTGAGTCCGTAAGAAAATTCGTTTTTTGTTTCGTCGCTGATCGGTTTAATATCCACATTGGTGATTTTACTGATTCCCAATTTGTAAACGTCAATGTCTTTTCTTGTGAATCCGTCTATATTAAACTGAATCCGGTCTCCCAATTTAACATAGTACCCGTCAAAAAAATCTTTATCCACCCGGAATTTAAGAAAGTTTTTATGCGCTTTGTACTGACGAAGGTAACTGACTTCGAACCAATTCAGCACAACGATATCCGTTACGCCCGTCTGAAACATATCCACTTCCAGACGGTTGATTCCGTTATTCAGCGCAGCCTGATCAATCTTAACAGCCGAATCGGCGTTTGTCACCATCCACATTTCCTGATCTTTCCAACCGTCTGCGGGATTCACCTGCCCGACCATGTGGGCAACATTTCCGGCACCCCGTAATTTAACCGCAACTTTGTGTCCTTTTAAAGGATTGGTCTCCGAATCAAAAAACGATTTTCCCCTGAATAACGCCCAGATTGTCACATCCGAGCCATACTCAGCCGGATCGGGCAATTCAAAATCATAGCCGATACCGCCCGGAGCGGAAACGCCGCCGTCGTAATAATATTGATCAATTTCGTAAGATGGGCGATTGATTAAAGAATAGCTGTGTCCGAACTTATGATAGGTAGAGTTGCGTTCAAAATGAAGGGTGTCTCTGAAAGCCGAAGGACTGATTATAAGTTGATTGGAAGAAGACGATATCCCGCTGCTCTCTTCCAACAACCGTAATCCGTTTTTAGACTCATAAACCAACCAATACACATTCGTATCCGTAAAAGGATCCGAATACAATTCAGGGAACCGGGCGCGCCAGGTTTTTTCGTTTTTCTCCCCCCAAAATTCAAAATAATCTTCGGGATCAAAGGAACGATCTTTTTCCCCCTTAAAATAGATAGGAACTTCTTTGCCGCGATTATAAAGATGCAGTTGCGTCGGATCGATTGAGTTAAAAGGAAAACCCGTTTCCGACAAATCATCGTAAGTTACGCGATAAATCCCCTCTTCTTTAACCTTTATTTTGAACACAATCTCATTGTTCAAAACTTTTTGCCAGGCGGAATATTGTTGCTCTTTCGCTGTTCTGACGGCTGAAGTTTGAGGCTGCTTTACGGGATAAAGTTGTAAATCTTTATTTATCAGCAAGGTTTTTAAATACTTTGTTCCGGAACGGCTTAATTTGCTAACCGGCGTTTTTGCCAGAGTCGAAGCCGAGACTTCGCTGCCGACAATAATCTCAAGCGATCGCAAATATTCAACCGTTTTATGATCGCCGGAAACGCGAACCGGAAACAGAGTAAGCGCATGAATCGGCAATTCACCCATCCGCCCGAGATATTTTATCCGCGCCCAGGATTCGGGTCCGGTTCCGCTAATTTTATCCGATTTTGTGAACAGATAATCGGCAACCTGTTTGGTTTCTTTTTTGAAAGATAAAATTTTAACGGAAGGCGTACCCGATTGAGAAATATTGAAAAACTTAACAATCGACGGAATGTAGTTTTGATTTTTATCGAATGTAAAAACAGCATTTTTGTAATTGGCGTAAATTGCGTTTTTTTCTTTTACCCACTCGGGTTCGTCAAAATTAATTTTTAAATGCAAAAACGACGAACTTTGCTTAATCACATTAATCGAATATTCAGAAGCAAAAACAAATTGTATTACTAAAAACAAACTCAGAATGATTTGTTTCATAATCTTTTTCTGTTTCCGGTTTAATTTTTCAATTTTAATACAATAATTACTTTAATCGTTTCCTACAATGAGCAATATCACTAAAAATTACTGATAATCTCCGGACAACGAAAAGAAACGAGAAATTTTTCCCTGGGGTTTGGGAGTGAACACTTCGTTTAATTTTTTGCGCAGCATGCTTTCCGTTAATCCCCGCACTAATTTTCCGTTTTCGGCATAAGAGATCATTCCTGTTTCTTCCGAGACCACGATTACAAGCGCATCCGTTTGTTCTGATAGCCCCAAAGCAGCGCGGTGACGCATTCCCAGCGCGGGATCAAGTGACGGATTTTGCGACAAAGGCAACACCGTTTTTGCCGCGATTAAAATATCGTTTTGAATAATCAAACCGCCGTCGTGCAGCGGCGAACGCGGGTTAAAAACAGAGCTTATTAACTGTTTGGAGACCTTCGCCTGTAAATTTATTCCCGTATCGACAATGGACTTCAGGTTCATATCACGTTCAATAATGATGAGCGCGCCGAAATTCTTTTTGGATAACTCCATCACGGCGTTTACAATCTCGTCGATAAATTGCAGGTCTCCGACTTTCACGATTTTTCGAATCAAACGGCTCTGTCCGACAAAAACCAACAAGCGTCTCAACTCCGGCTGGAACAAAATTACAAAAGCCAGAACCCATACCGTTTTAAGGCTGGACATAATCCAGGTAAGGGCGCTCATACTAAGCAATTCGCCGATAATCGAAATTACAATGATCACCAAAAGCCCGGTGAACATGCGTATGGCTACGCTGCCCTTTAAAAATTTGTAGAGTTGGTAAAAAATAGTCGTAACAATGGCGATATCAATGATATCAATAATGGTAACCGGAATAAAACCGATTTTAAACAGCATCTGCCACCTGCTCTTTATTTTTAAGCGTCCATGATGGACTGCCAAAGTTTTAACGCGTCTTTGGTCGCACGGACATCGTGCACTCTTACAATTTTCGCTCCGTTTTGAACCGCCACTATTTGAGTTGCAACACTTCCGAACAACCGCTCATCAACTTCACGGTTTAATATCTTGCCGATAAAGGATTTTCTTGAGGTTCCCGCCAAAACAGGCTTCGATAAAAAAGTAAAGTCTTTTAGGTCTCTTAGCAAATGTAAATTGTCCTCCACCCGCTTGCCGAAGCCGATTCCCGGATCGATAATTATTTTTTTGACGCCCTCGTTTTCCAGGTATTCTATCCGTTGTTCAAAATATCCGTAAATTTCTTCCACCACATCTTCGTAAAAGGGATCTTTTTGCATATCCCGCGGCGTACCCTTGATGTGCATTATTATTAACGGACAGTCTGCGTTTTTAACCACCCGAACCATTTTGGGATCGAATTGAGCTCCGCTGATATCATTCACAATATCCGCGCCCGCTTTCAGCGCCTTTAAAGCCACTCTGCTTTTATAGGTATCTATCGAAATCAAAGCATTGGTTTTATTTCTTAATTTTTCGATAACGGGAATCACCCTCTTCAGTTCTTCCTTTTCCGTCACGGGTTCCGAGCCGGGTCTTGTGGATTCGCCGCCCACATCGATAATTTCCGCTCCTTCTTCAACCATTCTCAGGGCATGATCAATCGCGCTTTGCGGTTCATTAAAACGCCCCCCGTCGCTGAATGAATCGGGCGTTACGTTTAATATACCCATAATCAGCGGAGATTTACTAAAATCAAGCGTTCTGCCGTTAATTTCCCAAATTGGCTGCGGCTCATCCTTAAAAAAATTCCGAATTCGAGTGACAAACTCAACCACTGCTTCCGGCGCTTCTTTCATTCTTTCGAAGTCGTCAAATCTGCAAGAGCGGAAAAGCAAATAGCCTTCACGAATGTCTTCTTTTAAAATTTCCAGATTTGTTTCGGTAAAAAGCTCCTTCAACCATAAAAATATGCCCGTCTCAAGACGACTAACCTCAAAAAGAAACTGACCTCTCCATTCATCGGGAAGCGACAAATTAAATTTTTGCGACAGCAGCCTAATTCGTTTTTTTGTTGAAAGATGAATCGCTCTTACTCGCATTTTTTTGCTTCTCCATTAGAAAGAGTACCTTTTGAATTCCAGCCATGGCTTCGTAGGCGTATTTATCATCGTCGCCCGTCTTGCGGGCAACCCGCTCTCTGAAATATTTTAACGCGGAATCCAATTTGCCCATTCGACGGTAGATCGCCGCCACATACAAATAAGAATCAAGATGCTGATCCATTTTTATCGCTTCCATAAAAAGCTTAAGCGCCGTACTGTCCTGTCTTTTCAGGTAATAACACAAACCCAAATCATAATAGGTATCCGAATCATCCGGAAATTCTTTGTTTAATTCTTCAAAAATAGGCAGCGCCTTATCCGGATGCTGCGTCTTTACATACAACGATCCGAGCAGGCTTTTCATTTCTGGATCGCCAGGTTGAATCTTCAAAAACTCCTCAACCCTTTTAATAGCCCGCCTGGTAGCCCCAAGCGTTCCGGTTCCGGCAAGATACATTTCGTTTGCCAATTGATAAACAGCATCCCTGTAGCCGGGATCCAAATAAACGGCTCTTTCCAGAACCGCCACACGATCTTTAAAGCCGATATCTTTTAAGCGAGACGGCAACAAAAAGCTCAGAGCAAAATGTACTCTGCAGTTTTCCGGATCTTCGACATACGCCTTTTTCAAAAACAGTTCGGCATCCGTATATTCCTTTTCACGAATGGACATGCGTCCCAACAGAATATACACCTCGGGCGTATCCTGTCTCTTTTTAACCAGCGGAATTAATATCTTCTTCGCCATGTCAAAATCCGGATTCTTCGTTTTTACATATTTGGCGCGTTCAAAATCAATCGGTCTTGCCAAACCTTTTTCCACATAAGCTGCGCCTTTTAAAATCAATGCGGGAACGTCCTCCCGATCCCGCACAATTTCGAGCACCCGGTCATACTCTTTATTCAAATAAGCAAGACGGGCGGTAAGAATGACATCATCAACCGCCTTTGCCCGAACAGGGGAATCGACAAACAAATCCAATTTATCGTCAATGGCATTTAAGATCGAATTAAAATTCAGGGTATCCGCGTTTTTAAATTCGAATCGTTTTCCCTTTTGCAGATCAATAAGCGTACAAACAAACACATCTCCTTTAAACGCGCTTTCAACTATGAATCTGCTGTCCATGGCTTTTGCCGCATCCAGCCAATTTCGGTAGTCATTTACTTTTTTTCGTCCTAAGGTTTCGTAGAGCCATTCCCAGCGGTGAAAAAGATATCGATCGGCGGTGTTGTTAACCGCGGCATTTTTGAACGCTTCCGCAAAGCGAAAGGCTTTAGCTTCTATTTTAAATTTATCGCCGATTTTGGAAGGAAGCGCGACGACTCGTTCCTGCGGTTTGGGGGGTTGTAGAATAAACCATAGAGCAATATAAAAAAGAAGTGTGACAACGTTTGCCGTTATCAGGTTTACTTTCCACTGTTTCGGGGACATCAAATCCGATCCCTTTAAATAGAGAAAAACCAGATTTAATACCAGCAAAACAAAGATTAACAAATAAATTCCGCCCGGAACTTCCGCAGATAAAAAATCGATAATGGAATTCATGCCGCATACTCCGATTTCAAATGATTACAATCCGAAAACCCTTAAAAGAGAATTCGAGTGACAATTATTGACATCTCCGGATTATCAGAGAATTTCTCTTTTTAACCGGATCAAAAACAATGAATTCGTAAAAATTTAATTACGCTTATTTCATTCCAACTGTTCCTGAAATTAAGCGTTTTCCCTCCCGTCGTAATGGCTAAGCGGGGGCAAGACGGCAAAATTTTTAAATTAATAAAAATACTCGTCTTTTTCACTTTTCGCGAATTCATTGAAGTTTTCTAATCAATGTATTTTTAAATTGTTAACCAATCAAAAAAATTTTAATTATCATTTTCGGAAGATTCCGGAAATACTGGAGTTTTTTATCTGTTCGGACGTTAATTGTGCAGGGCTTTCTTAAGCGCGGACGGATCCCGTTTAAGAGAAAAAAAGCGCGCATTTGCAAATTAAAACGCGCGCTTTGCGAAACCGCGTAAACTCGTCAGCTTAAAGGTTTATCCGGTTTTTCTGGTTTTTCTTTTTTTACTCTGGGAGATCGTTTGCGTTTTTTCGGTTCTTTTTCTTCTTTGGCGGCAAAGGCGGTCTTTTCTATTTTTTTACCTTTTAAGACCAAATCGATTTGTTCGCCGTCTAAAATTTCGAATTCCAGCAGCGCTTTTGCCAGGGCGTGTAATTTGTCGATATTTTCAAGAAGCAGCCTTTCCGCCTTATTTTGAGCTTCCGAAACAATTCGTCTGACTTCTTCATCAATTTCCTGAGCCGTTTCTTCGCTGTAATCGCGGTGTTGGGCAATTTCTCTTCCCAAAAAGATTTCCTGTTGTTTTTTACCGAAGGAAATAGGTCCGAGTTTTTCGCTCATGCCCCACTCGCATACCATTTTTCTGGCAAGGTCGGTAGCCCGTTCAATGTCGTTGCCCGCGCCGGTAGTTAATTGCTTAAAGACCAGTTTTTCGGCGGCGCGCCCGCCCAAAAGCTGAGCCAGCATGCCTCGTAAATATTCCAACGAATACGTATGACGGTCGTCAATCGGCAGGTAGGCGGTAAGACCAAGCGCCCGCCCTCTGGGGATAATAGTTACTTTATGCACCGGATCGGTTCCAGGAATCAATTTACCCACCAGCACATGTCCGGATTCGTGATAAGCGGTAACCCGTTTTTCTTCGTCGCTGATTAAAATCGATTTTCTTTCCATGCCCATCATTATTTTATCTTTGGCTTCTTCAAAGTCAGCCATGATTACTTTTTGGCGATTTTTTCGGGCGGCTAAAAGAGCGGCTTCATTAACCAGATTTGCCAGGTCTGCGCCGGAAAGACCGGGCGTGCTGCGAGCCAGAGCTTCCAAATCCACGGAGCGGTCCAGAGGCACCTTGCGGGTGTGTACTTTTAAAATGCCTTCTCTGCCGCGCACATCGGGTCGATCCACAACAATCTGCCGATCGAAACGTCCGGGGCGTAAAAGAGCGGCGTCCAAAACATCGGGGCGGTTGGTGGCGGCGATTAAGATAACGCCTTCCTGGGTATCAAAACCGTCCATTTCCACCAAAAGCTGGTTCAGGGTTTGTTCGCGTTCGTCATGCCCGCCTCCGAGACCGGCGCCGCGATGGCGTCCCACGGCGTCGATTTCATCAATAAAAATAATGCACGGCGCATTTTTACGACCGATTTCAAACAAATCCCTGACCCGGCTCGCGCCGACTCCCACAAACATTTCAACAAAATCGGCGCCGCTCATGCTGAAAAAGGGCACTCCGGCTTCACCCGCCACAGCTTTGGCAAGAAGGGTTTTACCGGTTCCCGGAGGACCTAATAAAAGCGCTCCTTTGGGAATTTTACCGCCCAGCCTCGTGAATTTTTGCGGTTCTTTTAAAAATTCAATAATCTCCTGAAGCTCCATTTTGGCTTCGTCGCAACCGGCAACATCGTCAAAAGTAATATTGATTTTATCTTTGGTAAGCAATTTGGCTTTGCTCTTCCCGAAATTAAAAATCCCCCGCGAGCCGCCTCCGCCGCCCTGCATTCGTTTGGCGAAAAATACCCAGACGCCTAAAATGAGCAGCCAGGGTAAAATGTTAATCAACAAAATCGTCCAGTCGCTCGGCGGTTCCACAAACCGAATATTAACGCCGTATTTTTCCCATTCTTTGATCGTGGTGTCGTCAACAAACGGTAAATAGGTGCGGATGTATTTTGCTCTGCGCGGCGAACCTTTGACGCTGACAACGACTTCTTCCTTGGCTAAAATACCGCGAAATTTGTTGTCTTTTAAAGTAACCTCGCCCGTGGCAATTTTACTGCCCCGCAGCAATTTCACATATTCATTGTAAGGAACATCCACCTCGTTGGGACGATTATCAGGCCACAGCGTACTAAAAGCAATTGCAGCCAGTAAAATCAAAATCCAGATTAAACCGGTTTTAGACGCTTTTTTCCACTGGAACTCATCGTTTGAAGGTTTGTTTTTATGATCCGGGTTTGATTTCGGATCTCGCTTTTTATTGTCTTCCATACTCTATCTATTTCCTTTCAATCCTATTCAATATAATAAATTGAGCGTAAATTTCTTTTCAACTGCCCGTCATCCAGTCCGTAACCGACCACATATTTGTCTTCGATGTCAAAACCGATATAGTCAATCTGAATATTAACTTGTTTTTTCGACGGCTTGTTGAGCAGAGTTACAAATTTTAATTCCGCCGGATTAAATGCTTCCAACATTTTTCGTAAAAATTTTACCGAAAGCCCGGAATCCACAATGTCTTCAACAACCAAAACGCTTCGTCCGTTAATATCCGCGCTCAAAGGTTTTAAAATTTTGATGTGTCCCGAAGATTCGCGCCCGTCTCCGTAACTTGAAATACGAATGAAATCCACCTCCACATCGGTATTAATGTAACGGATGAGATCGGCTAAAAAAATGAAACTTCCGTTCAAAATGCCGATTAAAATCGGGCACTTGTCTTTAAAATCGCGGGTAATTTGCTCGCCTAATTCACGCAATTTTTTCTGAATCTGCTCTTCGGAGATCATCAGATGATATGATTCCGGAATTAGATTCGATTGATTCTTACTGTTTTTCATCGTGTTCCCAATTTCTTTAAAGTTAACCGATAAATGATTTCACAATCCTGTTCGATCTTATAACGGTCATCTAATCTTAAACCGCCGATCCACACTATTTCATTCCCGTTGCAAATAATAGGTATTTCTTGCTTAGCGGCTAAATCGATTTTTTGGTTAATAAAAAATTCTTTTACTTTTTGACTTTTACCCAATCCCAGCGGGAAAAAGCGATCGCCTGTTTGCCATTTTCTTACCAGCAGAGGAAAATGCAATTTCTTTCCGCAGACATACTCTACATTACCGTCCCGGGAGAATTCTACTTCGTCTTTGTTAACGCGTTTAACGCTTATCACATACCTGCCAAATCTGACTTCCGAGTCGCGGTCTAATTTTAATACTTTATCGAGGTGCGGATGTTCCCGCCGGAATTTAACCCGCCCTCTGTCTTTTAACAAGAACAAACCCTGGCGGAACTTTTTTACCGACCCGACTCGGGCGCTATTTATAAATTGATCGATCTCTTCAAAGTACATTTTTGAAAATGAATAATTTAAGGGATAATACTCAGAAATACAACAAACAATAGTTTGGCTGCGATAAAGCTTATCCAATTCTTTATATTTTTCGATATTAATTACAAGGCAATCGTCTTCCCGGCTAACAACTTCCTTAAAGCGTTGTTCAAATTCCTTTTTAAACAATTTGTAGTAATCGTTCAACCAATTAATGCTGCGTTCCATCCCGTCAAAAAAAGCTTCTCCGAAAACCTGTTTGAAAGCGGGAATTACCTGATGACGAATCTGATTTCGTAAATAGCGTAAATTTTCATTGCTCGAATCCTGCACAAAAGGGATGTTGTTTTCGTCAACATATTTTTTGATTTCAGCGCGATTCAGGAAGAGAAACGGTCGAATGTAAGGACCTCGTTTAACCGGAATACCGCACAATCCTTTTAAAGAAGAACCCTTAGCCAGCCGCATCAATACCGTTTCGATATTATCGTCGAGCGTGTGCGCCGTGGCGATTTTTGCTGCGGGGAACTGCGACAGAACCTCTTCAAAAGCCAGATAACGCGCCTCGCGCAACTCCGTCTCGCCGCTTTCGGCGTTTAGATGTTCAATTTGTTTGACGATAAGTTCCACCCCGTTTTGCCGGCAATACTCACGGACAAATTGTTCATCGCGATCCGCCTCTTTGCCGCGAACGCCGTGATTTACATGAACCGCTTTAATCTGCAAGGGAAAGTTTTCTTTTAAAGACAAAAAAGCGTGCAGTAATGCCATGGAATCCATACCGCCCGAAAGGGCAATAAAAACCGAATCATTTGGGGAAATCAGTTGATTGAATTGGCAAAAGGATAATAGGCTTTTAATCAAAACAGCTTCTCAATGTTAGCTGAATAAAAAAGTAGCGGCGCAGGGACTCGAACCCCGGACACGAGGATTATGATTCCTCTGCTCTGCCAGCTGAGCTACGCCGCCATCAAAAAAAGAGGTGATCCGCAGACCACCTGTTTGTTTAGTAGCGGGGGCAGGATTCGAACCTGCGACCTTTGGGTTATGAGCCCAACGAGCTACCTGACTGCTCCACCCCGCGATCATATTGAAACACTAATATAATAATGATTTCCTAATTTGTCAACTCCCCCAACAACCTTCCGATGAATTCTTTTTCCCCTTCAATTGTTAAATCCATCCGCACCGCTGACACGCTTATTTTGAATCGCGGATAGTTGCTTTTAACGTCGCTTAAAATGGATTTTACTTTGATCATATCCTTCTCCGTGCAAAGCAGCCGCTGAATTCCCGCCGCGGCGCAAACTTCAAACATATTCAGAATGTCGTTTTTCTGGTAGTCGTAATGATCGCCGAAGGAAAACACTTTTTGCAAAACTATTCCCTTTTTTTGCAGCATGGTAAAAAAAGAAGAAGGCGTCGCGATTCCGGCGAAAGCGGCGACCTTTTTATCACTTAAATCTCCCAAAGATCCGGCTTCTTTAAAATTTAAATCTATCAGGCTGCTTAGTTTGGCGGAGCTTTTAAATTGCCTGTCTTCGGGTATTAGGGGAAGAGCCCGTTCTTTACCCTGCCAGCCGGTTAAAATCAAATAATCGGCGCGCTTTAAACGGAACCGGCATTCACGCAGCGTTCCGGTCGGCAATAAAAAATTCCACCAAAACGATTCCGAGGCTTTAAAAAGAACAATATCAATATTTCGATAAACGCTTCGGTGCTGAAATCCGTCGTCAAGAATGATCAGATCCGCGGCTTTGTTTTGTTCAATCCATCGAAAAGCGTCTTTTCTTTTTTCAGCCACAATTACAAGCGAATCCGGAATTCT
>JAJRSN010000501.1 GCA_024278715.1 Calditrichota bacterium | reverse complement strand
GTGTACATGCAACTTTTTCCCGATAGTAATCTGCTAAGAATTGTCTGGCCAAGCCTCTGGTTCGGACTCTGGCACTATGCCCCGGGGTCGGTCTCCGCAAAAGGCCATGCTGCGGCCCTGATGATCGGAGCCGGGCTGTTTGGCTTTTACCTGAGCTACCTGGCAAAGAAAACGAATACCCTGTGGTGGTCTATTGTAACGCACACTATTGGCGGGGTGATTATAGTGAGTTAAGCAGGGAATAATAGATTTCTCTCCCCTATATGACTAATTTTTGTTATATTAAACATAGATATTGATTCTGTCAGGAAAGCCGATGAAAACTGTATTAGCCCGATAATAAAATATATTCACTTGACTTAAAACAGTAAATTTGATTATATGCTCAGCAATCCGCCCTTTGGCGTAAACTGGGAAAAAACACAAAAGTTTATCAGGGACAAGAAAGGCAACCCGGTACCCGACTCGGATTTGAGAGACTATGAAAACATCCCATAGAAACAAGATGTGGAGGAATATTTTAAGCGAGAGGTTTTACCGTATCTACCCGATGCCTGGATTGACCACAGCAAAACCAAAATCGGCTACGAAATCAATTTCACCAAATATTTTTACAAATACAAACCCCTGCGCAGCCTGGATGAAATTCTCAAAGATATCCTGGCGCTGGAAGAAGAAACAAAAGGGATGATCAGGGAGATTTTAGATTAATGGCGCTGCCAATAAACATTAGCGAGCTTTTAAACGGCAAAACCGTCGAGTGGGAACGAATCGAGTTTCGCAAAGGCTGGGACCCTGAACGCACGCTTAAAACTATTTGTGCCTTTGCCAACGATTTCAACAATTGGGGCGGAGGATATATCATTCTTGGCGTTGCTGAAAAGGAAGGCAGGCCCATCCTGCCGCCGGTGGGAATACCCATAAATCGAATTGATTCCATCCAAAAAGATCTCAATAATCTGTGCCGAAAGATTGTGCCGAATTACTTTCCTATAGCCGAACCGGTAGATTACAGAGGGAAAATGATTTTAATCCTCTGGTGCCCCGGCGGAAGCACCCGCCCCTATAAAGCGCCTGACAGCCTGGGGAAAAAGTCAACATATTTTTATTTTATCCGTAGATTCTCTTCAACGGTGCGACCCACGGCTGAAGAGGAAAAGGAACTGGTCTCCATGGCTAACCAGGTTCCTTTTGATGACCGCGTCAATCATTTTTCAAGTTTAGATGATCTGGATTTAACAGAAATTCGAACCTTTTTGAACGAGATCGGCAGCGACCTGGAAAGCGAAATTCCCAATCTCACCATGGCTGAAATTGCTCGCAGGATGAACATCGCCGAAGGCAGCGATGAGTTTCTGCTGCCGAAAAATGTCGGACTGCTCTTCTTTGCCAAAAATCCGCAAAAGGCATTTCCTGCCGCAAAAATCGAAGTGGTGATCTTTAAAGATGAAGCAGGGACGGAATACACGGAAAAAAATTTTACAGGACCTGTGCATCAGCAACTTCAGAACGCTTTGCGTTATGTCGAAAGTTCTGTGATTGCGGAAAAAGTGATCAAACAATCTGGCAAAGCCGAATCACTGCGTTTTTTCAATTATCCTTACCAGGCTATAGAAGAAGCTCTTGCTAATGCGGTTTATCATAGAGGTTACGACAATGACAGCCCTATTGAAGTGCGCATTTACCCCGACAGAATAGATATTATCAGTTTTCCAGGTCCGCTTCCGCCGCTGGATAAAATCAAATTGCAAAAACTCCAAATTGATGTGCGTAAATACCGCAACCGCCGCATCGGTGAATTCCTGAAAGAACTACACCTGACTGAAGGCAGATCCACCGGCATCCCGACCATTTTGAGAGAGATGAAGAAAAACCAATCCCCGGCGCCGGTGTTTGAAACGGATGACGAGCGAGCCTATTTTAAAACGACTTTTAAAATTCATCCCGAATTTGCCGCGGCAAAAAAGAAAAAACAACCCGAGCTTGCTGATACCACGCAAGTACCCCCCAAGTACCCCCCAAGTACCCCCCAAGTAAAAAAGCTCCTTCAAGTCTGCGAGGGTGAAATGAGCCGTCAGGATTTGCTTAAAACCATGGGTATAAAAGACAGAAAACACTTTAGAGTTAGCATATTAAATCCGGCAATTAAATTCGGATTATTGGAAATGACCATTCCCGATAAACCCAACAGCCCGAAGCAAAAATACCGCATTACCGAAAAAGGCAAAAAACTGCTGGAAACGTTGAAATGAAAAAATACCATAAATGCACACTTTGCGGCGCGGAGTGCATTGGCCAAATTCCGGAGCATTGGGAATCTTAAATTAAGTGGTCTTGTAAAGTTTTTAGTGGGACAAATTTAAAATCAGAAAATGGGCAATACCCACTCTATGGCGCTAATGGTATAATTTGACAATGTGACAAACCTTCTTTTTTTAAGTATAATAATTGGGAGAGTTGGTTCTGCTGGTGAAATTAATCTTGCAGAAAATCAATTTGCTATATCTGATAAAGCCTTGGTATTTGACAATTATGATGTGGATTTTTCTGTGGCTTTTTTCGCATTCGCCCGCTATTAAAATCAATATCAACAAAACCCGGTTAAACAAAATGGATATTCAAGTCAAAAAACAATTGTTCAATTTTCTCTGCAACTATATTACAGCCAACAAGCTGGAAAAAATCGAAAGAGTCGCCGCTAACCGGACGAAATACCTCACTATT
>JAJRSN010000500.1 GCA_024278715.1 Calditrichota bacterium | reverse complement strand
GTTACAATAATTTAAAAGAAATTGAAGGACCGGTGGAGATTGTGGATATTTTTCGTCGATCCGATAGGGTGCTGCCCGTTGTGGAAGAAGCGATCGAGATAGGGGCAAAGGTGATTTGGATGCAGATGGGAGTGATAAATGAGGAGGCGGCGGAAAGGGCGCTTTCCGCGGGTTTGGATGTTGTTATGGATATGTGCATTAAAATTGAGTTAGCGGGAATGAAGTCGGAAAGATAGAGTGAGCAGGATAAGTGGGGGTAAATGAGAAAACGGGTGGATTGGGTTCAGGTCGTTTACGACCTTTAAAAGCCCCTTTAGGGGCTTGGTTTTTCGTCGCGTATATTTAAGGATGGTCTTTCTATGAAATCATTAAAAATCGTACTTCTGATCTTAAGTGTTTATTCTGCTTTTTTATGGGCGCAGCAAAAACACAGCCTGTGGCAAATAACTGGCGCACGCAATCAGGTTTACCTTTTAGGGTCCGTCCATTTGCTCGACAAAGATCAATACCCCTTGCCCGAAGTGTTTAACAGAGCGTTTGATCAAAGCGAAATTATCGTGTTTGAAGTTAATTTGGACAACGCTGATCTGCCGGAAGTGCAAAGAAAATTTATCAGTAAAGGAATATTCACTAACGACACAACTCTGCAAGATGTGCTGAGCGATTCCGTTTTTATCCTCGTAAAAAATTTTTGCTCTCAAGCGGGATTGCCGGTTCAGGCTTTTCAAAAAATGAAGCCGTGGATGTTAAGCCTGAGTTTAATGCAGCTAAAATTAAAGCAAATGCGGTTTGATCCTAAATATGGGATCGATCAGTACTTTTATCAAAAAGCAAAAAAAGTTAAAAAGAAAATTCAAAGCTTGGAAACCATCGATTTCCAAATTGATTTATTCGGACAGTTCTCTTTATTGGAACAAAATAAACTGATTCTGCAAACCATCGAAGAGCTTAATGATTTTGAAAAGAAAATGAATCTGTTGGTAAATGCCTGGAATACAGGAAACGCGTCTCTGTTGGATTCACTGATGAACGAATCATTTAAGGATTATCCCGGACTTTATGATAAATTGTTGGTTCGGCGAAATTTAAATTGGCTCAAAAAAATCGAACATTTTTTAAAACAAAAGAAAAATTATCTGGTAATTGTCGGAGCGGGACATCTGGTCGGTGAACAAGGGGTAATCAACCTGTTAAAAAGCAAGGGCTATCGTGTAAAGCAGTTGTAAACAGACTTTGAAACGAATCAAAACAAATAATACCTGTCGGAAGTTCGGGCTGATTTTACAAAGACCGGATTGGAGCGTTTTATTCCCGATTTCCGGTAATCGATATAACTTCCTTGGTCGATGAGCTGCTAAGACGTTTGAGTAAAAGTTAAATTTTTAAATTGTCGGAAAAAATAGGGAAATCGCATCATGAAAAACGGGTTTGTTTTTTTCCTGATATCAGTCGTATTTGTGAGCGGGTGTCAATCCATGAAAAAGCCTAGCATAACAGTGGGTCTCGATCGGGTTAACGAGTTTAACTACCTGTTCAAAGGCAAACGAATAGGAATTATCGCCAATCATACTTCTTACGATAGCAAAGGAAGGTTCATTGTCGATATTTTCCGCAGCCTGCCCGGATCTCGGGTAACAGCCTTGTTTGGTCCGGAACACGGCTTTAAAGGAAATTACTCCGCCGGCAAAAAAATTGATGATTCCGACGCCTTGGATTCCATTCCTATCTACAGTCTTTACGGCAAAACGCGGAAACCCACTCCCGAAATGCTTTCCGATGTGGATGTGCTCGTGTTTGACATTCAGGATGTTGGCGCCCGTTTTTACACTTACATCTGGACCATGGCTCTGGCGATGGAAGCCGCTGCCGAACAGGGAGTCCGATTTGTAGTCCTGGATCGACCGAATCCGATCAATGGCGTTACGGTGGAAGGAACCGTTCTCGATACCGCCTTTGCCACGTTTGTGGGACTTTTCCCGATCCCTGTCCGCCACGGCATGACCGTGGGCGAACTGGCAAAACTTTTCAACGGCGAGGGTTGGCTGAAAAACGGCGTTAAGGTTGATCTAAAGGTTGTGCCTATGCAAGGCTGGAAACGTAAAATGTGGTTTGATCAGACAGGATTGAAGTTTATTCCCCCTTCTCCCAATATGCCGAATTTGTTAACCGCCACGGTCTATCCGGGGTTGTGTTTGTTGGAAGGAACCAATGTTTCCGTGGGTCGAGGCACTGAAAAACCCTTTCTGCAATTCGGGACGCCGTGGATCGATTCCGACAGTTTAATCAGTACCGTCAATGCTTACAATTTAAAAGGTGTTCGTTTCCGTAAGGTTGAATTTACGCCGCGTTCCATTCGGGGAAAGTCCGAAAACCCAAAATACAAAAACGAGAAGTGCCGGGGATTGGAAATCACGATCGAAGACAGGGATCGGTTTAAGGCGTTTATTACCGGCGTCCGCATTGTTCAGGCAATTCATCGCCTTTTCCCCGAAAATTTTCAATGGCGTCCGGCTCATTTTGACCGCTTGTCCGGAAACGATGAAATTCGTAAGACCATCAGCGAGGGAAAAGATATCAAATCGCTGATAGCGCGGTGGGAAAGAGATTTGCAAAAGTTTCAACCCATCCGCGAAAAATATCTTCTTTACAAATGATGAATTCGTAAAAAGCCTGTTAACGCTTATTTTGCTAATTATCTGTTGGTAGTAGTCTGCTTCTTACCTTAAAAAAGAAGTGGTCAGCGGTTGAGTCTGATTAAAATGCGCCAAAAAAAAAATTGAGATTGTTCCGACCTTTTTGCAAAATCAACATTGTTTATTAAAACGACTGAAATAATTCATGAACTCAAAATTGCAGTGCAAAACCGAATAAGCGTTTTGATCCTTTCACCTTCTCCGGCAAAGGGCAATTCATCTTGTCGATAAAACAAATTATCTCAAAATCGACGGAATTCTGTCGATATTCTCAATGCGGAATTAAAAAGAACAAGGAAAGATCATGTCTTACACAAAATTCGTACATTCTTTTCTGGAAGACAGCGCGCAGCGATTTCCCGATAAACCCGCATTTTTTGCGGACAATAAATGGCATACGTTTGCCTTCATCGAAAAAGAAGCCAACCGCCTTGCTCATCTGCT
>JAJRSN010000499.1 GCA_024278715.1 Calditrichota bacterium | reverse complement strand
GCCGTTGCCTGTTCATGGAAAGGAATCCAAAAAAGAATCGGTTTTTTCCACTTTAATTTATTGTGGATTCTGGCGGGACTTACCGGCGTTTTTATGGCGCTTGATCTTTTCCTTTTCTATTTTTTCTGGGAAATCATGCTCATCCCGCTTTACTTCCTCATCGGTATCTGGGGACACGATAACCGCGTTTACGCCACATTGAAATTCTTTATTTTCACGCAGGCAAGCGGTTTGTTCATGTTGATTTCGATTCTCGGTCTTTATTTTGTGCACGGTCATACCACCGGCAATTACACGTTTAATTACGTTGAGCTTTTGGGAACCGAAATTCCGCCCAAAGTCGCTTTTTGGCTGATGCTAGGATTTTTCCTCGGCTTTGGCGTTAAATTACCCATCGTTCCCTTTCACACATGGTTGCCCGACGCCCACACCGAAGCTCCTACCGCCGGCAGCGTTGTTTTAGCCGGGCTGGTATTGAAAGCCGGAGCTTACGGCTTTATTCGCTTTTTAATTCCCCTGTTTCCGCAAGCCGGAGCGGAATTTGCCACCTTTGCCATGATTTTGGGAATTGTGGGAATTATCTACGCAGCCGTGGTCGCCTTCGCGCAAACCGATCTTAAGCGGCTTGTCGCCTACACCAGCGTAAGCCACATGGGCTTTGTTCTGCTCGGCGTTTTCTCATGGAATACATTGGGGCTGCAAGGCGCCATGATGATCATCCTTTCGCACGGATTAAGCACCGGCGCGCTGTTTATTATGGTCGGCGATATTTACGATCGAATTCACACCAGGGACATGGATAAGCTCGGCGGCTTATGGAATGTCGCTCCCCGCCTCGGCGGATTTGGGATGGTCTTTGCTATGGCTTCTCTGGGATTGCCGGGACTTGCTAATTTTGTCGGCGAATTTTTAGTGCTTCTGGGCGTTTTTCAGGTTAATGTGCCCATTGCCATTCTGGCTACGCTCGGATTCATTGTAGCCACCATCTATTCTTTGTGGATGATTCAGCGTACCTTTTTCGGAAAGAATGTGAACAAATGGCAAATGCCCGATGCCTCGCCGCGTGAAATCTCAATAATGGGCGCTCTGGTAATTGCCCTGATCTGGCTGGGTCTTTTCCCCAACACGGTTCTGAATACTTCCAAACAGGCTTTCAGAAATTTACAAAATATTACCGCCCGTTACATGCCCGAGGCAAAACAGATTAAAGCTCCCGATCAGATTTCACCTCTTGACAACAAACCGATTGATAGTCGTTCGAATAACGGAGGTGCGGAATGACCACAAGCGAAATCTTAAAAATGATGCCTTTGATTATTGTTCTGGCGACTCCGCTGATAACGATGCTGATTATCGCCCTTCGCCGAAATCATCTTACAACCATGATTGTCTCGGTTATCGGGCTGGTTCTGGCAATCATCGCGATCCCCTATTCCAAATCGCTTGAGTTGACGAAAATCGGCGAACTTTTGATTATCGATAATTACGCTCTGTTTTATTTTCTGTTGATTTTTACGGCGACCATTGCCATTATCATTCCTTCGTACCCATATCTGGAAATGCGCTTTAAAGGAAACCGCGAAGAATACTATTTACTTATTTTAACCGCAACGTTAGGCTCCTCCGTTCTTGCGGCAAGCACGCATTTTGTCAGTTTTTTTCTGGGACTCGAAATTTTAAGCGTTTCGCTCTACGCCCTTATCTCATATCTGCGGCAGACCGAGGAAGGTATTGAAGCGGGATTGAAATACCTGATTTTAGCCGCCGTTTCTTCCGCATTTCTGGTTTTCGGAATGGCTTTGATTTACTCGCAAACTGGTGAAATGGAGTTCGGCGCTTTAATGCAATTCTTCTCGAATTCTTCCAAACTAAATTTAATCTCAATTGTCGGACTGGTTTTAATGATTGTGGGATTCGGATTTAAATTGGCTGTCGTTCCATTCCATACCTGGTCGCCGGATGTTTACGAAGGCGCGCCCGCTCCGGTGTCGGCTTTCATTGCCTCGGTTTCCAAAGGCGGTATTTTAGCGTTATTGTTTCGCTTTTTCTCCCAATACGATGTACTGAATTCGAAACCCCTGTTTTTAATCTTCGCCTTACTCGCCGTCTTTTCCATGTTTGGCGGCAACTTTTTGGCTTTACTGCAAACCAATGTCAAACGGCTTTTGGCGTATTCTTCCATCGCTCATTTCGGCTACATTCTGGTCGCTTTTCTCGCCGGGAACAACGCGCAAAATTTTAAAGGCATAGAAGCGGCTACTTTTTACATCGTCTCCTACTTTATCACTATTATCGGAGCGTTTATTGTGGTCGGCATTCTTTCCACCCGCGAACACGAAGCTATGTCCATGAGCGACTACCGCGGTTTGTACTGGCGGCATCCCTGGCTTTCCGTCGCTTTTTCCGCCATGCTTTTTTCGCTTGCCGGAATTCCGCTGACCGCCGGATTTATCGGTAAATATTACGTTCTGGCTTCAGGGATTGACACCAAACTCTGGACGCTGGTTATTATTTTGATTGTTAACAGCGCCATCGGGGTTTACTACTACTTGCGTATTGTGGTGGAAATGTTTTCGCAGTCCGAAGAAGCCGCCGAAGCAAAATATCCGTCTCCGAGCGTCGGAGTAATGACCGGATTGATTTTAGCCGTCTTAACAATCGCCCTGATCTGGCTTGGCGTTTATCCTACCGGAGTTATCGGAGCGATTAAAATATCGGTCATGGGTTTGTAATTTAAAACATACATGTTCTTAAAATACAACGCCGTTTGAGTTTTTCAAACGGCGTTTTTATTCGGAAAACGGTTTTAACGCTGCGTTTCAATCCTGATGATTATCGCCTGAATGTTTTTGTCTTTAATCTTTCTAAGTTTCAATCCAGACAATTGTCGCACGAATTGCATCTGTCGGCATGTTCGATTCCGAAATATTCGTGAATAAACGCCTTTCTACAGGTCTCCAACTTGGCGTAGCGCATCATCTGATAGAGTTGGTGTTGTTCCGTTTTCAATTTTTTTTCCATGTACTCCGAATCCAGCCACTCATCCGGCAAATCGCCGATCAACTGTAAATTTTTGTCTTCAATTCTGCCGGTTGTTACGCCCCACCGGTCAAACAACGAAAGAACGGTTTCCGCCCGATAATCGTGTCTGTTTTTGAAGGTTAACTGCTCTTTAAAATATTCAAGCCCGTTTGCGTTCACTTCCATCAAATGGTTATGAAGAATCTGGTAGGCGCGATGAAAAAAGTCCGGCGAAGGATTGTTCCATTTAATGAATTCCAGTTGAATGTTCAGGTCTTGCTGGTCATAAAGAAGAATGCAATCCGAGCGTTTTCCGTCTCTTCCGGCGCGTCCGATTTCCTGATAATAGGCTTCCAGAGAACCGGGAATTTGCGCGTGCAGCACAAAGCGAATATCGTATTTATCTATGCCCATTCCAAAAGCATTGGTCGCCAAAACCACCTGCCTGTCATTTTTCATAAAACGATTCTGCAGTTTTCTTCTGAGAATCGAATCCAGCTTCCCGTGGTAAACAAGATGTTCTACTTTTTCTTTACGTAATCTTTCGCTCATTTTCAGCAGGTCTTGAATGAGCGAAAAATAAACGATTCCCGAACCGCGCTCCAGATTGCGGATATATTCAAGAATAATTTCTAATTTTTCGTCCTCTCCCCAAACCTCTTGCACGCCGAGGAATAAGTTGGGACGTTCGATGCCTTCATGAAATATTTTTGCGTCTTCCAATTGTAATTGCCGAAGGATGTCTTTTTGAACCTGCGGCGTTGCAGTTGCGGTTAAGGCTATGGTTGTGGGATTTCCCAGCGCTTTCCTGATTTCTCCCAGGCGGGTGTAATCCGGGCGGAAATCATGCCCCCATTCGCTGATACAGTGCGCTTCATCCACGGCGAAAAGACTTATCTTCCTTGTTCGGATAACTTCTAAAAATTCTTCTTTTCTGAAACGTTCCGGCGTCACGTACAGCAGTTTGTACTTACCCTTTTTTAGCCTCTCCTGACGTTTTTCCCGTTCGCTTTTTGACAGCGAAGCGTTAATAAAAGCGGCGTCAATCCCTTTTTTCGTCAATCCGTCAACCTGATCTTTCATCAATGCTATTAACGGAGAGATGATCAAAGTTAAATCGGGCAGCAACAGAGCCGGCAACTGATAGAGAACGGACTTTCCGGAACCAGTCGGCATAATCACCAGTGCATTGTTCCCTTCCAGAATATGCCGTACAATTTCTTCCTGGCGGTCGCGAAAATTCTCAAATCCGAAATATTGTTTTAACGCTTCTTTTAATTGCATAAAATCTTCTTTGAAAGTTTTACAATCTGTAATTTAGACACTATCGATCAATTTGGCAAAAAGGATTCAAAATTATCCGAAATTCCTTGATTGAGGTTTTGATATTATCCTAAAATTTTTATATTTATTAAAATTAGTTTTCATTAGGAGTTATTATGGACTTTACTTTAAACAGCGAAGAAAAACGTTTTTTACTGAAATTAGCCCGCGATACCATAAAAGCTCGTTTGGAAGATCGACCTTTGCCCGATCCAGAGCCAATCTCCGAGACTTTAAAAGTTCAGACCGGCGCCTTTGTTACGCTAAGCAAAAACCGTCAACTTCGCGGATGTATCGGCTATGTTGTGGGGATTAAGCCTCTTTACGAAGCGATCAAAGATTTAGCCGTTTCAGCCGCTTTTAACGATCCGCGGTTTCCGCCGTTGAGTTCCGAAGAGTTTCCGCAAATTGAGATTGAAATTTCCGTGCTCACCCCTCTCACTCCGGTAAAAGACATTTCCGAAATAGAAGTCGGACGCGACGGTTTGATGATCAAAAACGGCTTTTACGAAGGTCTTTTGTTGCCGCAGGTTGCCACTGAATACGGATGGGATCGTGAGACGTTTTTGAATGAGACCTGTTTAAAGGCGGGATTGCACCCTTACGCCTGGAAGGAACCCGAAACGGAAATTTTTAAATTTTCGGCGCTTATTTTTAGTGAGAACGATGAAAAATAGTACGAACGCTTTTTCTCTCAACAAGAGAATGCAAATTGCGGAAAAGGTTACCTGGCTCGGAATTCTGTGGAACGTTCTTTTAATTATTGTAAAATTCCTCGCCGGTATTTTTGCCCACAGCAACGCGCTTATCGCCGACGGATTTCACTCGGTATCCGATTTTGGCAGCGATATTGCGGTGTTGATCAGTGTACGCTTATCGAACCGTCCCGTTGACGATACTCATCATTACGGTCATGGCAAAATCGAAACCCTTGCCTCGGTTATTATTACGATCTTTTTGTTTTTTGTGGCTATCGGTATTTTAATTAACAGCACATTGGAAATTTACCATTCCTTTAAAGGCATACCCATAAAGCAGCCCGG
>JAJRSN010000498.1 GCA_024278715.1 Calditrichota bacterium | reverse complement strand
TCCGATGATTACAAGTGCGATTATGAATTTTGAAAAACTTAACCTGTCCATCAATATGGTTTCCTCTTTTTTTATAACTCAAATGACAATCTAATTCCCCAAAATATATTTCTCGGATTTAAGAATGTTAAGTATTGCAAATTTGGCATGTCGATATATGCTTTGTTGTTGAGAACCCACTGAGCATATTTTTGATCTTGCTCATATACTCCGGTTTCCGGATTAAATTTAAAATACTTGCCGCCCTCTTTGGTGAAATACAGATAGTTTGGGTTGCCGTCTTGCGGGAGTCCATCTTGGGTTTCCACCACTTCGATAGGAACGAATTTAATTCCCGGTCTTCGGTAAACACCCGGTCGGTCGTCGCCCGGTATGTTAAAATAGCCAAATTGGTCAATACCTTTGGTGGATGCGGGCAGATGCAAAGATTTAAGATAATCACGCCTATCCCGGGAATCGACAAAACCGTAATTGGTCATATATTTGTAGTTAAAAATATTGCTTATATCAATAAAGAATTCCACATTTCCGAAATTTTTAATCGAGAAATTTTTTCTTATCCTAACATCCACGTTCCAATAATCGGTCCATTGTAAATTCGCAAAGAGTCCCGGGATAACGCCGCCGCCTGCCCAGGTTTCGTACCGCCCGGCTTTCCAATTAGCCAGCACATTTACCCAAAAATCGGCAAACGGTTGAATTCCGGCTATTTTAGGACCAAAATCCCGAGGCGTAAAAAAATCGACATTTGCACGGGCGTAGGGACGGGGTTTCGGTTTGTTTTGGTAATAATAATCGGTCTCTAACTGATACTGCCTTTGTTGCGCGGGGTTTTCGTAATAACGTCCGTAACCGAAATAACCGTAGGTAGAAACCATATACGTGTAATTAATAAATCCGCGAATCCAATTTCCTCTGCTTTTATTAACAGTAATCTCAACTCCGCGGATATCTTCGTAATTGGTAGGTTCCTGACGGTAGTATCTAACCGATCCGTCAAGGTTTTCGTAAAGAACCAAATTGGGCTGTAAACTGACATCTTTATAGTAACCGGCTGCACGAATTAAAAACTGATTAAACAGATTGTGCTCGTAGCCCAATTCATAAGCCACTGTTTTCTGCAGCTCACTGTTCGGATTTCCGATACGTATAATTTGTTTGGTGAAATCGGATCTGCGCAAAAGATACAGGTCTTCCGGCTGCGGCAACTGGCGGAAATGACCGTAATTGAAATAAAGCTTACTGTTTTCTGTTACCGGAAAAGCGATAGCCAGACGGGGACTAAATGTAAAGATGTGTTTGGTCGGTTTTTTATTAAGCAACGTATCTATTCCGTACGAATAAACTCCGCTCAGAGCAATATCGTAAGGATTGGATTCCAGATCGTACCACTTGCCGCCGGCATGAGAATAATCCATACGCAAGCCAAGAGTGGCTATCATGCCTTGGAATTCCAATTTATCCTGCACGTAAAGCGCGCCTCTTAAAGGTTTTTTATCCCATACTGTTTGCTGGTTATAGGAAGGTAAAAAATCATCATATCGGGCGTAGTTTATCTGGCTGCGGGTTAAAACAAATTCGCCACCGATCTTAACATTATTCCGGCGATCGACCTGTTTTGTATAGTCGATTTTAGCCGTAAATGTGGTCACCTTACTGCTGTCACGGGCGTTGCTCATGCCGGCGCCCATTCGCATTCCGCCGATGCCCGCAACAGACATGGGCTCAAAACCGAACGGACCTTCGTCAACCCAAAAATTATTACCGAATTTATAGCGCAAAGTATGATCGCGTAAACGTCCGGGACCCTTGTGGTATTCGGAACGGAAAATACTAAAACTCGCTTCGTAAAACGTTTTTTCGTCAAGGGCGTGCGTCCATTTGATGCCGAGATTCTTATAATCTGTTTTCGCCGGGCCCCAATAATCGGTAGAAAACATGCGCGCGTCGATGTATTTTGGTCCGTTGCTCAACGCCGACCCGATTTGCCATGAAGCGTTAAACATGCCCGGATTTCCGTTGTTCCAGCGATCAACACCGGTTTCGCTGCCCAATAAAGCGCTGATCATTAATTTTTTACCCTGACCCACATCCGATGTAATCTTTGTCTGAAACGTCCAGGTTCTGTAAGCGTCGTCATGCAAAGGAATCACATAAGCGTCCTGAGTTCTGCGAAAGGAGCTGAAAAAGCGCAAATTACCAAGTTTTTTGCTTATAAAAGGAACCGGACCTCCAAAGCTCATGTCTGCGATATAATCCGGAATTTGAATATCCAGTTGCCTTCTGTGCTGGAACAAAAATAACTGTTGAGCAGCCTCTGGCGTTAAATCGTCATTCGGATCGTCATTTTGTAATGTTTCAAAAGAGATCTGATTCCAGCCTTTAAACTCGGGATATTGCCGTTGTGTGTAATAATCCCAGTTTCCGTTTCTGGTGCCCGTCCAGCAAACAGCGTCATCCACGTAGGGTCTAATCCAGTACGATTCCGGCGCGTTTGGCGAATGCCCGAAATGCTTGGGAGAGGGAGCGCGATATCTGCCTAAAAAGGCAAAATCGTACTTATCTCTTTTTCCTTCTTTGGTAACCACGTTTACAATACCCGAACGAATATTACCAAACTCGGCGCTGAATCCGCCAGCCTGAACCTGCATTTCTTCAACCGAAGTAAGAGAGATCGCCGTAAAAGGGCTATTATCGCGCTCATTCCGCAGGGTGATACCGTCCATTACAAAAGCCACTTCGCTTAAACCTCCGCCGCGGATGGACAGTCCTTCGATACCTGCCTGCAGACCAACAACTTCGGAAACATTCATCACGGGAATCGCTTTAATTTCTTCTTTTGAAATATTGGCTCTACTGGCGGCAACATCTCTTTCGACCGGCGGACGCGTTGCCACAACCGTAATTTCTTCGCCAATATCCAGGGTCATTTCTTCCATTTTCATATTAATAGTCGTAGTCTGATCGATATTAACGCGAACACCAGTGATTTTTTTGGTAGCGTAACCTATCATACTAAAAGTCATTGTATATTCACCGGGAGGCACATTAAGAATTACATAATACCCTTCCAGGTCCGTTGAAGCTCCCATAACGGTGCCCTCAAGAACGACATTAACGCCGGGAAGGGGCTCTCCCGTTTTAGCATCCGACACTAATCCGACAATTTTTCCGGTAGTTCCGGCTTGCAAATTATAAACCAAAAGGAAAAAGAAAATTATTACAGAGATGATTCGGAGGTATTTCATAGAACCAAACTCCTTTAACCTTAAATAATTGAAGTCGATTACTAAAAAGACCAAAGTTAGTGCACAAAGTTAACTAACCTCGGATTTCTACCATGCTATCAACGTTGTTAAAATTATATTAAATAAAAGGCAAATTTTCAACAAAAAATACAAGATTTTGAATTTAAATTTTCTGCTTTTTTGCCCCCAATATTACCTAACTATTTTAATTTTCTATAATTAAACAATATTAATTCTTTTTTTACGAATTGTTAAATTTTTAACTTCTTTCTTTTAGTATGTTGACTTTCCAAACAATCTTTCTTGTTTTTGTCTGATAATTTAATTATTTTCCGACTAATTCGACTTTGAGTATGTGTTCTGTAAATGTAAGATTTCGGATAACGGATTTCAATATTATTTGATAAAAATGTAAACGACGTTTTTAATATCGTAGTCGTTGCGAAAAACCAAAAGGATAGTTTCCGAATACCGAAGAGAAAACCTGTTCTTCCTAAATTCTTTGAAAATACAGTATTAGCCGATTAGTCTTTACTGATATTGTTTTTAATTGTTCGTTGATAATGGTTTAAGTTCATCACTAAAAAAATTTTAATGAAAGGGGGGTATAATAAACAACTAAAAATTCTTTATTAAAAAATTCCATAATCAAATTATTTTTTATGGAGGTCTTCATGAAGCGTTTGCTATTTATAAGTCTTTCTCTTTTGTTTTTTATGCACCCGGTTTGGGCGGGTGTTACCGGGAAAATAGCCGGAATAATAAAGGATTCCAAAACCGGCGAACCTTTGCCCGGCGTAAATGTCTTTATCCAGGGCACCACCATGGGCGCCGCCACCGATATTGACGGTTTCTTTGTTATCCTCAACGTCCCTCCCGGCAAATACACACTCGAAGCCAATTATGTAGGATACAAAAATGTTTCTGTTACCGACGTTGTGGTAAACGTTGATTTTACCACCAGAATTGATATTACGATGGAGGAAACCACCCTGGAGTCGAGCGAAAAAATTGTGGTTATTGCCGACCGACCCCTTATCCGTAAAGATGAAGTTTCAACCCGGCATCTTATTTCTGCGCAGGATTTTGAAGTTCAGCCCGTAACCTCGTTTCAGGAAATTGCCAGATATCAGCCAGGTATTGTCGGCAGCCACTTTCGGGGCGGTCGATCCGGCGAAGTTTTGATTTTAATCGACGGTATTCCGGTGCGCGATCCCGCCGGGGTCTATTCGGGTAATATGGGCGGATTTACAAGCGACGTTCCAAAGTTCGGCATCGAGCAGATGGAAGTTTCGCTCGGCGGATTCAGCGCGGAATACGGCAACGTTCAATCCGGTATTCTGAACCTGGCTTTAAAAGAAGGCAGCAACAAGTTTTCCGGGCGGCTGCGATTTTCGTCTAAGCCCGGTTTCGGAGCGTCCACTTCTTTTAAGGAACACGGTTACCGCTTCAAACTTTTACAGCCTCTGGAAAATTTATACGAATTCAGTTTAACCGGACCCATTGTAAAAAATAAACTCTCTTTTTCCGTTTCCGCTCAAGTTACGGATCGGAATCAGGGCTTTTACATGAACGAAGATGCTTTTAAACAAACCTATCAGGGTAAATTATCTTACCGGTTTACTCCGTCCATGAAATTGGCGATAGGGGCGATTATCAACAGGAACAACTGGAATAGTTTCTACTTTCCCGCCTCCAAATACGGACCCGGACCCAACTACATGCGCGACGCCTATTTCAAAGGAGTAAAACAAGGCAGCGACACTCTCGAAGTTTATCGTTATGTGAATGATAAAAATCTGTACGGAAAAATTGAAATCAAACCCGATTCCGGCGTTTATGACACGACTAAGTACAATACCGTAAAAACCTACTACATGGCTGGAATGCAGAATTATCTGTGGGACAGAAAACAAGCCAGCAATATGTTTTATGTAACATGGACGCATTCCCTCAGTTCAAAAACATTTTACGAGCTCCGGTTGAATTCCTTCTATTCGAATTATCATTACGCCACAAAAGATATCGAAGATCGCGACGGGGACGGCAACCGTGACGAAGACCTTGTTTGGGACGTCAATAAACCGGGACCAAATCCGATTTACCGCGAACGGGAAGACAACTATTGGTGGCTGCGCGGAGACGATCCCGGTTATCGCGATCAGAAATCTTGGACAAATACCTTAAAAGCGGATTTGGTGAGTCAGATTACTCCCAATCATTTGTTAAAGGGCGGAATTGAAGTGGGCTACCATACCACAAAGGTTGAAAATATCAGCTGGACTCTCGGCGTCGGTATTTACCGTTACGATATCTGGACTCAAAACTCGCTTGATTTCGGAGCCTATATTCAGGACAAATTGGAATTTAAGGGAATCATTGCCCTTCTCGGTTTGCGTTTTGACGCCTTTGATCCCAACGGAATCAATGACCCTATTTATTATCCTTCCAATTATACCTATCCCTATTCTCAGGTTGACGAAAACGGAATCCCGATCTTTAATAATCCTAAGAAGGCAAGTTTAAAATATCAATTCAGTCCGCGCATCGGTATTTCGCATCCTATTACCGAGCGCAGTTTGTTACACTTTACTTACGGACATTATTTCCAGCGCCCCGACGGTTACTATCTTTACAGAAACAACAAAATTCAAAGTTTAACCAAAGTCGGCAATTATGTGGGAAATCCAAACCTGTCCCCCGAAAAAACCGTGGCTTACGAACTGGGCGTGGAACAACAGTTAGCCGATGACTACAAACTGACGATTAACGGCTACTACAAGGATATCACCAATCTGATGAATTATTACAAGTATGTCGCCCGTTCGGTCGGCGACCGTGAATTAAATGTTTACACAAACGCAGATTTCGGAAATTCCAAGGGTTTTGAAATCACCCTTTCCAAAAGACCCGGAAGATTCATCGGCGGAAATATTAATTACACCTACTCCATTGCCAAAGGACGCAGTTCAAGCGCTTCGGGCGGAGCAAATACCTGGAATTCAGTAAAGCGGATGAATTTCCTTTCTTTTGACCAGCGCCATACAGTCAATGCAAACATCACGCTGCACACTCCTTCGGATTTCGGCGGATCAACGGGTAATTTTAATCCGTTGGGCAATTGGATTTTCAATTTTCTCTTTAAATACGGAAGCGGATTACCCTATTCTTCTTACGGCACCGACCGCGTGAACGACAAGCGGATGCCTCCGACAAGTACGCTGGATGTTAAATTAATGCGCGAATTCAAATTCGGTCGGTACGGAGTCCGTGTTTTTGCGGATATTTTTAACGTTTTTGACAAACACAATGTATTGTGGATCGGAGACAATCAGTATTATGATTTGGGAGATCCCAACGATCCGAGCATTAAAAGCGATCCTTCGGTTGTCTGGCGGGAAGCGGACGGATCGTATGTTCGTAATCCACAAGCCTATAGTCCGGGTCGTTTCATCCGTCTCGGGCTGGGGATCTACTTCTGATTTAAATAAGATCTAATAGGAGGCTGTGAATGAAAACCTTGAAAATTTTTCAACATATTTTGGTATTTACGATTGCCTTTCTTTTTATGTTTTCGACGCTGTTTTCGGCGGATTTAAAGAAGAATCGTAAATCTTTGTCCAGAGCCACACTAATCGCCGGCGATGGTCCGATTGTTGACTATGACTGGAAATGGCATAAAATCGGGCGCTTGTGGACGCGCGTAACCAACTTTGGTAAAGCCGGAGACGACGCGTATCAAAATCGTTCTCCTTCGTGCGATTATCCCGGCGGCTCGGGCAATTCGTATTTATATCGCGGATCGCTTTGGGTGGGCGCCCGGGTTGACGGCAAGTTCCATGTAACCATGCCCGAAGACAATGAATGGGCACCGATCGATTATGTCCATATCGATTCGGTTACCGCCGCCCGCGCGGATCAGGAAACCTACACAAAATATTACGATGTTAAATCTCCGCTGGCGGAAGGACATTTTCCCTTAGGCGTTGAAGTAACCGAACGCACTTACGCCTGGGGAGACGCCCTGCGAGGCGATTTTATCATCTACGAATTTACCATAAAAAACGTCGGAATCGACACCGACAACGACGGCTTTCCGGATACTCCGAGAGATCTGGAACAGTTTTATTTTACTTACCGATTGGATGCCGATGTTTCCAAAAAACCCGAGTGGCCCACGGAATCCGTTTTTACCAATCAGGATGATCACGCGGGCGTAAATTCTTCGTGGGGAATTCTTGATTTATTCCCCGGCTGGCGAAAAGCCTCCGCAGGCTTTTTTACCGACGATTTAGCCGACAGTACGCTGATGTTCATGTGGGACGGCGACAACCCCACTGTTCCGGCTGATAACGGCGAAGAAGACGACACCGGCAATCCCGCTGTTGACGGAAAACTGCAATCGCCTGGATTTATCGGATTTAAAATTTTAAAAACCTATCCGCCAAGCTTTAAACCCACATCTTTTCACACAAACCATATTTACAACGATCCTACAACGGACAAGGAAGCTTACGAACGAATGATGAAACCGCAGACCTTTGAATCAGACGGTCCTTCGGGAGTGTTGGTTCATCCCCAAACTGGCAAACCCTTCCCGAACGACTACCGCGCTATTATTTCGTTGGGACCGCTGGAAAAATTGGCTTACGGGGACTCTGTGGTTGTAACGGCTGCAATGGGAGTAGGCTCCGATCCGGACAGCGGCGGGGTTTACAGCTTGATGAAGCTGATTAAAATAATGAAAATCGCCCAATATATGGTTGATATCGATTATGACAAAGACCGCATCCGCGTCGCGCCCGCTCCCAGCGATTTCATAATCAAAGAGAGATACGATGAATTCGGAAGGACAACCGGTATTCGCATTCTGTGGGATAAGGCTTCGGAAGACTCGTTAAATTACCCGGAGTTTTACGGCTATCGAATTTTCAAACGCATTAAAGGCGTGTCCGAGTTTGAAGAATGGACACAGATTGCGGAATACATTGTTAACAGCAAAAACTGGCCGCCTCCGACTTCAGACGAAAATCCCGATTATTACGAAGTTGTGGATTCCGATCGTATTATTAACGGTTTTGAATACGAATATCGTTTTCAGACCTTAACCAATAATCTTGCTTTTGGAATCATTACCAAAGAAACCTCTTCCAAAATCGTACCCGCGAACAATGTTGCCAGCGATTTAAGCCGCGTGAAGGTCGTTCCCAATCCTTATATCGGAAGCGCTATATGGAACAACCCGCAGCCCAGCGAAGATTTTCCCTGGGAACACCGCTTACAGTTCATCAATTTGCCCGCCGACGCCACGATAAAAATTTTCACCTTAGACCTTGATTTTGTGGCTGAGATCAAAGCCGGGCAAACCGCGCAAAAAATCGAAGGCGATGTGGCGGTTTCAGGAGCTAAAAGCGTTGCCGAGTGGGATTTGGTCACGCGAAACTTCCAAGAGGCTGCGCCGGGAATTTATATTTACGTAATAGAATCTCCGAGCGCGGGTAAAAAAACCGGCAAGTTTGTAATAATTCGTTAAAATGAATTAGAGGATAAGATCAATGAAGAGGACCTACATAACAATCGTTTTATTATTCCTTGGTCTGGCATTTAATTCGCCGTTAAAGGCTAAGGAATTTGCTCCGGTGGGTACGGCTGTTGCCCAGTTTTTGGAAATTGCACAGGGCGCCCGCGGAACGGCTATGGGTCAGGCTTACACCGCATCGGGTTATGATGCGGGAGCCGTATTCTGGAACCAGGCAGGCATTGTGGGCTCCGAAGGAAAAGGATTATTCCTGGGTTATAACCGCTGGGTTGCGGACATTACCTTTGGCAGCTTTTCTTTTGCCATGAATTTCGGCAATTACGGTACGCTTGCCCTGAGCGGGGTTTACATGTTCACTCCCGATATGGATGTAACCACGGTGATGTATCCCGAAGGAACCGGCGAAAAATTCAGCCTTTCCAACCATTCGTTCGGAATTACCTACGCCCGATACCTGACAAACCGCCTCTCTGTGGGCGTTACTTTAAAATCCGTAAGAGAATATTATTATTACCACGGTTACACAACATGGGCTGTTGATGTCGGTACTCTGTACCGCACCGGCTTCCACGGATTAAATCTCGGAATGTCCATTTTTAACTTTGGACCCGAAATCCGTTACAACTGGGCGTACATCGATTACAGCAACCCTTTCTCTTACAAAAACAACGAAACAAGACCGTTTGAAAAACAATCACTGCCCGTTAACTTCAGGGTCGGCGTCAGCTTTGATATTTACAACGCCGATCAAAATCGCCTTATTTTTGCCAGCGACATGGTGCATTCCAACAATAATATCGAATATTATAATTTCGGAATGGAATACGGATTTAAAAAGATATTCTTTTTACGCGGCGGATACCGGATAAATCTGGACGAAGGCGGTTTAACTTTGGGACTTGGCGTTAAATTCCCCTGGCTCGACGGACGGAAAGCCACCATTGATTATTCTTACGCCGATCGGGGTATTTTTAACGGCATTCATCGCTTTTCCATGGGATTTTCCTTATAACGG
>JAJRSN010000497.1 GCA_024278715.1 Calditrichota bacterium | reverse complement strand
TTATCTCCAATTTTGAGATCATTAACTATTGCAACGGTCAGGGGGCTAACGGGCATCCGTTGCATATCGGCGGCGGTCGCGATTTCCCGTTCGGACGGGTAAAACTCACTCCCGCCTGGCACGGCTCTTCTTTTCCCGACGGAAGTTACGGCGGAACGCCTGCCGGAGTTATTTTATCGCTGGAAGGCAAGAATATTTACCACACCGGAGATACCGGATTGTTCTCGGACATGCGCTTAATCGGAGAAATGACGCCGATCGACGTCTTTCTGGTGAACATCGGCGATAACTTTACAATGGGAATCGATGACGCGGTGAAGGCTGTGGAATTTGTCAAACCTAAATTGACAATACCGATGCACTACAAGACGTTCGATGTGATTGATGTTGATCCTCGGGAATTTGCCGATAAGGTAAAAGCCAAGGGATTTGATGTAAAAGTGCTCGGCGTTGGGGAAAACCTGGAATTCTGACGAAAATTGTATTGTAAAAAATCCGGGAAATGTGGGTCATTTCTCGGATTTTTACTTTTTAACGTAATGTTTTTTAATGTTCGATTAACGGAAAAAATGTAAAACCCGATTGGCTGCATAAGACAGTTTATGTATTTGTCCGTTACACGAAGAAAATCAGAACCGCAGACAAAAATAGAATATTATGACCGATCACGCGCTTAATCAATTGTGTCAGGAAGTTTTTTCCGATATTTTTCCCGAAAAGCAGGTGAAAATCGAAGCTTCCTTTTATCCTTCGCGTTCTCTTAAACATTCCGTAAAATTTCAAGACGGAAAGATCAAAATCCGCATTGCCGAAACATTGCGTTCCGCTCCGGAGATTATTATAAAAACCCTGTGCACCATTTTATTCCTGAAGCTGTTTCGCTTTAAAATAGACCGCCGGCTTTATCGGCATTATCGCGAATATCTCGAGAAAAATGCGCATCTGATACAGCCTGCCAAAAAACGTCCCCCTTCCCCTCGCTACAATTCCGTCGGAATTTATTTTAATCTCGATAAAATATTTGACCGCCTGAATCACGCGTTTTTTGAGAATCGTTTGCAAAAACCGGTGTTGGGCTGGAGCTTAAAAAAAAGCTACCGACGGCTGGGATTTTATTCTGGCGAAAAAAATCTTCTGGTGATCAGCCGGATTTTCGATTCTAAAAAGGTGCCGGAATCCGTGGTCGAATATTTGATGTACCACGAAATGCTGCATATCGATCTCCCTGCGGTCAAGGTAAATCACCGGCGTCGTATTCACGGCGCAGAGTTCAAAATCCGTGAACGCCTTTATCCCCATTACAACGAAGTTCAAAAATGGTTAAAGAAAAACCTGAAACGGCTTTAAAGATATTACTTTCAACGGCTACTAATTTGTAAAGCAGAAAAATTTTCATTCCTGATCCGGATTAATCTTTCAATCTTGCGGAAATTGCTTTTAATTTGTTTCCGCAAAAAGCGGTTTTTATATTTAAAAAAACCAGGAAATAATATCATGAAGGCAAGAGAACTTATCACGCCTTACACGGCATTAAAGCGAAAATTTACTTACCTTGATTATTTACGGCTCCCGGAAGACGGAAATCGCTACGAATTGATCAAGGGAGAATTAATCATGTTAGCCTCTCCCGATACATTCTATCAAACGGTAAAGGCAAATATTGAATATGAATTAAGAACCTTTGTGAAAACACAAAAAACGGAACTGTTTTAGATGCGCCGATTGATGTTGTTCTGAGCAAAGATAATGTCGTTCAACCAGATATTTTGTTTGTTTCCGCGGAGCGTTCGGAAATCATCACACAGAAAAATATTTCCGGCGCTCCCGATCTCATCATCGAAATAATTTCACCGTCCACGGCTTATTACGACATGTTTGACAAAAAAGAGTTGTACGAACATTTTGGTGTGAAGGAATACTGGATTGTGGATCCTATCCGTCAGTGGGTGGAAGTGTACGACTTGAAAGACAAAAGATTCGAACTTTTACAGCGAAAGGAAAAAGACGGAGCAATACAATCTTTGGTCTTAAAAGGTTTTGAAATTGATCTGAAAACTATCTTTCAAGGTCAATAGCGTGGGTTTTCCAATTCTGCAAATTTAATTTTTGATCAAGCTGTTTTCTTTCCTTTTCCAGCCATCTACCGGCTTTATCCATGACTTTTGCCACCTGACTTTTTGGAATAAAAATAAAATTGTTGATGTAAACGGCGGATTTTTGCTTTCTGATGTTCTGATCTTTCTTGACTGAAAACTTGGAGATAGGAAACAGCGTCATCTTTGAAACATTGAAAAAATAACCGCAGTAACCCAAATGTTCAATGAATTCAAAAATCGATTCGATCGGTTGATCGTGATGACGCTGTTCAATTTCTGCCTGAATAATCGGTTTATGCGTTTTGATAGTTTTCAGACCCCCCGAAATCGTTTTAAGTTCATGCCCTTCCACATCGATTTTTAAAAAGCCTATGTTATCGGGTTCGTACTTCTCCGTGAAAATATCCAGAGAAGTAGTTTTGACCTGAAGGGTTTTAGTTCCCGTCTGATCCTGTTCAATAATTCCCCTTTCCAGCGTGGCGCGCGTGGTTGTTTTTTTCTTTCCTATTAAGGGAATATGGATTGTCTTAACGCCGGGCTTATCAGACAGAGCTGTCCGATGGTTGTTGGAACGCCTGAAGCGATATTTGAGCGTTAAAAACGGAATGGGCATTGGTTCAAAATTGAACAGATTTTTTTTGCCGACTAAATCGAGAGCCATCAATCCGTACAAACCCTGATTGGCGCCTATGTCAAAAAACGGTTTGTCGGCGGGAATAATGTGAGGCAATAATCTTAATTCCGGTTCGTACCAAAGTGAACCGTTCAAAGGGGTTTTTAAGATTTTCTTTTTTTCTATTTTATTTACGATGGAAGCAAATAAAAAGACACTTGTTAATTTAGCCAATTTAAAAATCATATTTCAGCGCTCTCGGTTAAGAAAATCCGAAAAATTTAATTTAAAAGTTTCTGAAATACGATTCAATCAATAATAGCTTATTTATGCTCTAGCTGCAGGCGCCTCCGCAGGATATAAAAGCATCGGAACGCTAAAAACAACCCGTTGCGAAGGTAAATAAATTGTCCGGATCGTAAAGTTTAGTAAAAGGCTTTTTCAAAAGAATAAAATTAAGCGAATAAGAACCTAACTTTCGCTTGAATTGGCAAGGGGAATTTAGTATTTTTAACGACTTATGAAAGCAGAATGCCCAGGTAGAAAACAAAAATTGACCTTTCAAAAAAGGAGGCACAAGTGAAACTCTTTCAAACGGATCATATTCGCAATATCGGATTTGGGGGACATGGCGGCAGCGGCAAAACCATTTTGTTTGAGGCACTCCTCTATAATCTTAAAGAAATAAACCGAATGGGTTCAGTGGAACAGGGAAGCACGATTTCGGATTATAATCCCGATGAAATTGAACGTCAAATTTCCATTAGTTCTTCGCTGGGTCACGGCGTGTGGAAAGATCATAAAATAAATATTATGGATACTCCCGGATATTCTGATTTTTTTGGCGAAGTAGTGGGCGCCATGCGTGTTGTGGATACCATGTTTGTTGTGGTATCCGCCTCTTCCGGAGTAGAAGTCGGTACGGAACAGGTCTGGGCGGAAGCAGCCAAACAGGGCGTTTCGCGTTTTGTCATAATCAATAAGCTGGATCGGGAGAACATTGAGTTCGACAACGTGGTTGAGGGTTTGACGGAGAGCTTTGGTCATCAGGTTGTATTGGCACAGTTCCCCGTGGAAACTGGTCCGAATTTTGACAGCATGGTCGATCTGTTTCGCATGAAGCTGCTCAAATTTGCCAAAGACGGCAGCGGCAATTTCACGGAAGAGGATATTCCCGCCGATTTAAAAGACAAGGCTGAAGAATTGCATCTCAAATTGGTTGAAGCGGTGGCGGAAAGCGACGATACGTTGATGGAAAAATATTTTGACGCCGGCGGTTTGAGCGAAGACGAGTTTAAAGCCGGTTTTAAAAAAGCAGTAGCGGCTGATATGATTTTTCCCGTGTTCTGCGTATCCGCTTTGAATAATATCGGCGTAAAACGTTTGTTGGATATAATCGTTAATTTTTGTCCGGCTCCTAACGAACGCGGAGAGGTTAAAACCGAAGACGGCAAATCAGTTAAAGTGGATCCCGACGGACCCGTGGCTGCGTTGATTTTTAAAACCGTTTCCGAGCAGCACATGGGCGAGCTTTCTTTTTTTAAAGTTTTTTCGGGAACGCTGAAAACCGGTGAAGACGTCATCAATACTCGCGACGGTCACACGGAGCGTATCGGACAGATTTTTATTCTCAACGGCAAGAATAAAAAGAGCGTTGACGCGGTACCCGCGGGCGACATCGGCGCTGTTGTCAAACTAAAAGCCACGCACACCAGCGATACTTTAAGCGCAAAAGGGCATAACTTTAAATTCCCCAAAATCGAATTTCCCGAGCCCATCATTCGTACGGCAATTAAACCCAAAGCCAAAGGCGATGAAGAAAAAATCAGCAACGGATTGCATCTGCTGCACGAAGAAGACCCCACCTTTCTCTATTATCAGGATTCCGAATTGCATCAGACCATTGTGTCGGGTCAGGGCGAACTGCACTTGCAGATCATTTTAAAACGTCTGCATCAAAAATTTAACGTGGAAGTGGAAGAGGAAGAGCCGAAGATTCCCTACCGCGAAACCATTCGCAAAACCGCTACCGCACAGGGTAAATTCAAAAAGCAGACCGGCGGTCGCGGACAGTACGGCGACTGTCATTTGCGTCTCGAGCCGTTGGAAAGAGGTCAAGAATTCGAATTTAAAGATGAAATTGTCGGCGGCGTGATTCCGGGTAAGTTTATTCCCGCGGTAGAAAAAGGCGTGATCGAAACCATGGAAAAAGGCGTTTTAGCCGGCTATCCTGTGGTGGATGTACGCGTGGCTGTTTACGACGGAAGCTATCACAGCGTCGATTCTTCGGAAATGGCGTTTAAAGTGGCAGCTTCCATGGCTTTCAAAAAGGCTTTTCTGGACGCAAATCCTGTAATTTTAGAACCTGTTTACAACGTGGAAGTCCGTGTTCCCGATGAATACATGGGCGACGTGATGGGCGATATCAGCAGCCGCCGCGGACGCATTATGGGAATGGATCGTGACGGACGGTTTCAGGTGATTAAAGCGCAGGTGCCTCTGGCAGAGCTTTATCGCTATTCAACCACCCTTCGTTCTCTGACTCAGGGAAGAGGCATCCATACCCGATCCTTCTCGCATTACGAAGAAGTTCCGCCTGACATCGCTCAAAAAATTATTGAAAAAGCTAAAAAGGAGCAGGAAGAAAGTTAATCTGTTTTGCGAAAACCCAAATGAAAAAACAGTAATCATAAGCCCAATGCCAGAAAACGGTATTGGGCTTTATAGTTACAAAACGAGGAAAAGGCATGAAGCATTTATGGGCGCCATGGCGCATGAAGTACATTTTGGATGAAATCGATAAAACCGACGGTTGTATTTTTTGCGAATTTCCCAAAGCAAACGACGACGCCAAATATCTCATTCCTTACCGCTCCGAAAAGTGTTTTGTGATTCTGAATAAGTTTCCTTACAACAACGGGCATGTGATGGTGGTTCCTTACTTGCATACGGGCGATTTTTTGCAGGTTCCGGACGACATTCTGACGGACATGCAAAAAACCATTCAAAAGACCATTCAGGTGATGAAAAATGTGATGAATCCCCACGCCCTGAACATTGGCATGAATTTGGGACGAACCGCCGGAGCGGGCATCGACGAGCATCTTCATTATCATATTGTTCCGCGCTGGGACGGCGACACCAATTTTATGCCCATCATTGCCGATACCAAAGTGGTCTCCGAAAGTCTGGAGGCGACCTGGAAAAAGATGCGCGATGAGTTTAAGCGACTGTACGGAAAATAAAACCCGCAGGATGAAATCATGCGAATTTTAATTAAGAATATTTCCCATTTGTTTACCCCCGATTTACGCGCCGGTTACGGAAAGGTCATTGATAAAAAAAACGTTCATCTTTTGATTCATGACAGTAAAATTGAGAAAATTTTTGAATTCCGTGACAGCACGCCCCAAGTCGATCAGGTGATTAACGCTTCGGGTAAAGCGGTGTTGCCCGGCTTCATCGACGCCCATACCCATCCCGTATTCTGGAAAACGCGGGAAGATGAATTTGTGATGCGCATTCAGGGTAAAAGTTACGAAGAGATTGCCGCCGCCGGAGGCGGAATTCGCAACAGCGTTCGTAAATTCAGGGAGGCTGAAAAAAAGGCGATTAAACAGGCAACAGGTAAACGAATTAAGCGCTTTTTGGAGTACGGCGTAACTACCATAGAGGCAAAGAGCGGTTACGGACTTTCGACCAGGGATGAAATAAAAACATTGGAAATCATTAATGAACTTAATGAAGAACAGCCGCTGGAAATGATTCCCACTTTTTTGGGCGCGCACGAAATTCCCGATGAATATCGCAACGACCGCGAAGCTTACGTGGAATTGGTTTGCTCCGAAATGATTCCTCTGGTGGCTGAACGGAAATTAGCCCGTTATTGCGATGTGTTTTGCGAAAAAGGCGTGTTCACTGTGGAGGAGAGCCGGCGCATTTTAACGACCGCCCAAAAGTACGGATTGAAGGCGCGTATCCATGCCGACGAATTGGCTTCCTTCGGCGGAGCAGAGTTAGCCGCAGACATCAGAGCTGTAACCGCCGATCATCTGGTGCAGACATCGGAAGAGGGAATTAAAGCCATGGCAGAAAAAGGCGTGATCCCGGTGCTTTTGCCAGGCACCACTTTCTTTCTCGGTAAAGACAAATACGCTCCGGCGCGCAAAATGATCGATGCGGGTTGTGAAGTGGCAATTTCGACCGATTTTAATCCGGGCAGCTCAACCACGCAGAATTTTCAGTTAATATGGACCATTGCCGCTTTAAAATTAAAAATGTTACCTGAAGAACTGCTCTGGGCAAGCACGTACATTCCGGCAAAATCCCTTTCATCGGAAGACCGGATCGGCGCCATTGAACCCGGTAAACAGGCGGATCTGGTTATTCTGGATATTCCGAATTTGAATTATCTACCCTATCATTACGGAATGAATCATACGTTTATGACTATTAAAAAGGGAGCCGTTGTTTTTACCCGTTCCGGTTAGATTGATATGAAAATGATCAGCCGAAGGTCATTTTTTTAAAACGCTGCGCGTCGTCGAACATGGCAATGTTATTAAAGAGGCAAAAAATCTCTTCCGCTCCGTTATCTTTTAAAATCAGATTTTTTAACTGTTCCAAATCCGAATCGCTAAATTGGTAGCGGTACATCCGTTTTCCGGGCGGCGCACCGTGCAAACGAAAATAGCGGATCTTTGCGGAAACCGTCTGTTCTTTAAAAGGATCGACGCAATGAATGAGATTTAATTCGTCGCAAAGTTGTTTTATTACTGATCTTTCCCAGTTTGCTCGAAATTCGACGGCAAATAAAAAATTGTCCCGTTCAACGGATTTAAAAAAAGTTTGCAGATTCTGTATTGCAGCCTCGCTTTGTTTGAAATTGGGCGGGCACTGAAAGACAATTACTTTGGCGTTAACAGCCCTGGCGATTATTGCGGTCTGCTGCCAGGCTTTGAACACTTCTTCTGTATTTTGAAAATGTCCCAATTGCCTCAAACGTTCGGGTTCCCATTGCAGTTTGGCTCTGCGGTACGTTGGAGATGTTGAAAGGTGTGTGATTCCCTGCCAGGCTTTCATGGTAAATGTAAAATTCTGCGGAGCTTCCTCATGCCAGCGCCGTGCGGTTCCAAGGCGCGGAAGTTT
>JAJRSN010000496.1 GCA_024278715.1 Calditrichota bacterium | reverse complement strand
CTGATTATTGCGAAAAAACGCGCCATGGCAGATTTAGCCAGTCAGATAAAAGCAAAAATACACACCGAATTTGAAAATACCGTAACAGAGAACGCAGCCGGAATTGATGAATACACGCGCAGCAAAATTAAAATTATCGCCGATATGGAAATCGACGGCGTGGAATATCAAATCGAAAGGCAGCCGCGGGTCATAATAGCCCGCGCCGTTTTAAATAAGCCGCGCGCCAGAGAGATTTATTTTAATAAATGTAAAAATTTATTGAATGAATTAAATCAACGCCTTCAACAAATCGATAGGCTTTTTCAAGCGGACGATCGCAAACAGGCGCTTTCCGAATTGCTGCACGCTTCAAAAATTTTTAATGAGCTCGAACAAAGCATGGTCATTTACGCGGCTTTGGGCGGCTCCGATCATAAATCCATCCGGCTTCCTCTGACACATGCCCAGTTGGATAAAAAAATCACCCAACTTTCACAAAGAAAAATAAACAATCTTACCGATGCCTTGAGTTTGCTTTGCTTCCAATTATCCAAACAAATGCCCGCAGGATTGCAATATAAAATTTTTCCGTTCGAATATGAAGATTCCGGATTTGGCAGCACCTTTTCCGAATATGTGCGCCGGGAATTGCAATCGCTTCTGCCGGAATTTTTACCCGATCGGGCAAAAAACACGCCTGGCAAAAACTCCGATTTATTCATCAGCGGAACCTACTGGCTGCGCCCGAAGCTGATGGTCATCATTGCTCAAATTCAGGATCGGCAGGGTAAAGTAATCGGCAGCGCCCGCGTGCAGATTCCCCTTGCCATCGTTGATTCGTTACGGATAAATTACAAGCCCGGCAATTTTTCCGCGGCACAGTCGGAAAACGCCTATTTTGACGACAGCCGGCTGGTCTATGGAAATTTGAAATTGAGCGTCTGGACGAATCGCGGCGGCAAAGATCTGCTTTTCAGGCAGGGCGAACGTTTGCGGGTTTTTGTCAGGGTCAGCCGACCCTGTTACCTGCGCTGCGTTTATCATCTTGCAAACGGAATGCGCACGCCGCTGGTAGAGAATTTTTACATAGATCCTGCCATGGTAAACAAAGCCGTGGAAATTAGTAAAGATTACGAAATTATTTGTGCGCCGCCTTTTGGAGTGGAGCGTTTGCAAATTTTCGCCTCTACGGAAAAATTTCCGCCTCTTGATTTAAAGACTATTGAAATTGAAGGAGAAAAGTACGAAGTGCTGGCTCAGGATCTGCCGCAGTTTTTAGCCGCTACCAGGGGATTTATCCGAAAGAAAGCAGGAAAATTTAAAGCCGCGGAAAGGATTATTACAATCACCACCATTCCTGCTAACATGTTGCGTCAATAGTTGATATTTTACTATTAGGAGAATTTTATGCGTTATTATCGCTTAATCATAGTTTTGGGATTCGGAGTTCTTCTTTTTAACACCCAGTCCCTAAAGGCACAGGATGAATTTCAAAAGTGGTTGAAAAAAGATCAGGATCAATATAAGCAATTCGTTGAAAAAGAAGATCGGGAATTCAGCGAATTTTTGAAAAAAGACTGGGAAGCTTTTTTGACACAACAGGGCGTTAAGTTTTACAGTAAACCCAAACCGAAAAAAATGCCAGTGGCAAAAGAAGAAGAAAAACCACAACCCAAAACCCCGCCGAAAAAAATTAAGAAACTGCCGCCACCTCCTCCGAAACCCAGACCGGTTATTAAAGAACGACCGGCGCCAACGCCTGGTCCTAAACCCTTGAAAATCGATTATTACGGTCAACAGATATTAATTCCGTTTTCCAAAACAATAAAATTAAACTTAAGCCCGCCCATAAACAACGAAAAAATCAGCAAAGTCTGGACAACCCTTGCCGCCGTTAAACAAGACGAGCTCATTAAACAGTTAAAAATGTATAAAAAGGATTTAAATTTAAACGGCTGGGGTTTCCTCCGACTGGTGCATAAAACGGCGCGCACGTTGACGGCAAACGATCGGAACGCCGCTACAGCTTACACCTGGTTTTTGATGAATAAATTGGGTTATAACGCAAAAATTGCTTTTAAAACCGACCGTTTGTTTTTGCTGATACCCACGCAAAATTTGATTTACGAGCAGCCTTTTGTTCTGATCAATAAAGAAAAATTCTACTTCATTTCGTTTGACGATAAATTGGATCTCAGCGGAAAAGTATTCACCTATCGCGGAAATTACAAAAACGCCGATAAACGGGTAAGTCTGTCGATTAATAAATTGCCAAACCTTGTGCGGACTGCCGCCAAAAAATCTTTTACCTTTAAATTTAAAGGAACCAGCTATTCGGTGCCGGTGGAGTATGACGGAGAAGTTGTTAATTTTTTTAAAGAATATCCGCAGACAGAAATTAAATTGTATTTTACCGCTCCTGCGTCGGGTTATTTAAGCTATTCTTTGCTTAATGAATTAAGACCGCTGGTTAAAGGAAAAAACGAATTAGAGGCTACAAATTTGCTTTTGCGTTTTGTGCAAACCGCTTTCAATTACAAAACCGACGATCAGCAATTCGGGCATGAAAAATACATGCTGCCCGATGAAACGATTTATTATCCGAGCAGCGACTGTGAAGACCGTGCCATTTTATTCGCTTATCTGGTTCGCAATTTACTCGGTCTGCAAGTTATCGGTCTCGATTATCCCAATCACATTGCAACGGGCGTTCTGTTTCATTCGGAGATTCCCGGTAAGTCGGTTCTATTTCAGGGTAAACGGTATGTATTGTGCGATCCCACTTATATTAACGCGGACGCGGGAATGGTAATGCCGGAATTGAAAAATATCGAACCTAAGATAATTTCTTTTTGATTGACAAATTACGTTGCGGCTTTCTTTGTTCTTTTGTTTACACAGGAATTAATGACAAAATCGGGAAAAAGGATTTTCCCGCCGTATTTTCTGCCTGCCTAAATTCATTAAAGCTGAATTGGGTAGGCTGCATTAAAACTAACGAAGGAACGATACAATCCGCGCAAAAAAAAACGGTCACTCGCATTAATTATTTACCGATATTGAAGATTTAAGGTGAATAAGTTTCGATATAAATGCAATAAAATAAATTTTTATAGCAAAAAATTTTGAATTGTTTCAATTAGTTTTTATTTTTCGTTGAGTTTTATTAGTCTGCGGGTATGAGTATTTAATTAGATAAAGATGAAAGGAAGGTGCGGCATGGACCGAAGAACAGGAATTAGCGCGTTAATTGTATTGTTTTTCCTGATATCGGTCGGGATTGCGCAACAATCGATCGGTAAAATTACCTTTCCCATCGGAAAAAATTTTCTGCAGCAAGTGGGCGATGTGCAATGGAATCCCGTAAAGTACTATATGCCGGTGCGCGATAAAGATCGAATTAAAACCGGAAAACAATCGCGCTGCGAAATTACTTTTTCAAATAAAAAAGTAATGCGTATCGGCGAAAATTCCATCGTTCAGGTAACGCGCGATCAAATGGGTAATGAACAGGTGGAAATGAGCCGTGGTCGTGCCTGGGTCAGCCTGTTTTTAAAGGGGCTTAGCAAAATTACGATAAAAACTCCCACCTCGGTTTGCGCTGTACGCGGCACGGTTTATCGATTGGAAAGCGACTCCAATCAGACTTCTTACCGTTGTTACGAAGGTGAATTGGAAATTACGCCTTATAAAAAAGATCGCAGCGCTTTGGCTGACTCGTCCATCACGCTGGGCGCCGGCGAAGAATTGATTCTTGTAATGGATTTTGAAGAATATAAAAAACAGCAGGAAAAGGCTTTTAAGGAATTCAAACAAAAGGACATGGATGAATTCGAACAATTTCTGAAAAAAGATCAGCAGGCGTTTGAAGACATGGTGAAAAAAGACCTTGAGGCTTTTAAAAAGATGCAGGGAGTCTCTTATAAAAAATCGACCTTTAACCAGCAGGAAGATTCGAATTCGGACTGGGTACAATGGAATAAAGAGAGAGACAGGTTGTTTAAAGACTAAAACCACAGAGATCATAATAAAATGAAAAGCTATTTTAAAAAGTTAATTTTTATTTCAATTCTCTTGTTTACATTTTTTAGTTGTAAAAAAGAGAAAGAACCGGATCAGGGCGTGAAAACTCAAACCGATCAGGAAAAAGTTACGGATTCATTGGCTGTTGCTCCGGAGGCAAAAGGAGGGGCGGGTCCCGAATGGTTCCGCAATCCGCCGCAAAAGGACGATTTTGTTTACTCTGTCGGAGAGGCTTCGTCAAAGAGACCGGAGATGGCAAGGAATAGAGCGATTATGAATGCTCAGGTTCTTCTGGCGCAGGAGATGGCGAAGCAATTCGGAGGATTGAAACCTGACAGTCTGGAGCAGGTAATTCGGTTTAGCAGAGTGATTAAGGAAAAGCAGATAAAAAAGGGATCGCTCTGGCACAGTTACGTTCTGTTGGAAGCTCCTTTGAAAAATAAAACCGATTAGCTTTTTACTTTCGCCAGAAAAGCGGAACAAATAAAACAAGCACGGTGTAAACTTCCAGTCGTCCGGTTAACATCAGGAACGATGAAAACCATTTTCCCAGAACCGGGAGATGCGCGTAATTTTCTGTTGGACCTACCGATCCCAATCCGGGTCCGATATTGTTTATTGTCGCGGCAACGCTTCCGATGGACGTTTCCCAGTCTAACCCCACGCCGCTCATAAAAAGAACCCCGAAGATTGAAAGAAAGATGTAAAGAAGCGTAAATCCGGCGATATTGGTAACAATGTCATTTGGAATGGTGCGGTTACCGACGCGAACCACAAAAATGGCGTTAGGATGCAGGAGCTGTTTAACCTGATTTATGGCAAACTTAAAAAGCACAATCGATCGGATAATTTTCATGCCTCCGCCGGTCGAACCGGCGCATCCGCCCAGATACATCAATAATAACAACACAATTTTAGACAAAATAGGCCACTGTTCGTAATCCGCCGTACCGAATCCCGTGGTAGTTAAAATAGAAACAACCTGAAACAAGACGTGACGGAAGGAGTATTCGATATTTAGATGCAAAACGGAGATGATATCGACGGTAATCATCACCGTTGCCGTAATGATGATAAAAAGGAAAACAATCGTTTCTTTATCTTTTAAATAAGCTTTAACATTACCCCTTAGTGCCCGGTAGTGCAGCGAAAAGTTAGTTCCGGCGATAATCATAAAAAAGATAATGATATAATCAATGTAGGCGCTGTTAAAGGCTCCCACGCTGGCGTTTTTGGTTGAGAATCCCCCGGTAGCCATTGTTCCGAAAGTATGACACCAGGCGTCAAACCAGTTCATTCCGGCGAGTTTAAGGGAAATTGCCTCTATTACGCTTATTATCAGGTAAACGCCCCACAAAAGTTCGGCTGTGTGTTTTATTCGCGGAGTTAACCGATCGGGCGTCGGTCCCGGCACTTCGGCTTTAAATAGCTGCATTCCGCCGATACCCAGCAAAGGTAAAATAGCGAGAGAAAGCAAAATTATTCCCATTCCGCCGATCCAGTGGGTTAAGGAGCGCCAGAATAATAATCCGTGCGGAAGAGCTTCGATATTTGTTAAAATGGACGCGCCTGTGGTGGTAAAGCCGGACATGGTTTCGAAAAAAGCGTCCGTGTAAAAAGGAATAAATCCGCTTAAATAAAAGGGCAATGCACCGAACAACGAATAAAGCAGCCAACTGAAAGTTACCACAAGGTAGCCGTCTTTAATTTCCAGATTAAGCGGTCCGCGTGTTAGTAAAAAGACAAAAAGACCGACGGTCAAACTGCATCCGATGGTAATCACAAAAGCGATG